>NZ_JBQEMU010000013.1:0-77041 GCF_052044235.1 Flavobacterium sp. 22659 | reverse complement strand
TGAACTGCCCCCAAAAAGTTAGACACTATTTGGGGGCATTTTTATGGAAAGAAAAGTCAAGTACAATTGTGAATTTAAACTTCGTTGTGTAGAAGAAGTTATGAAAAGGCATAACTCGGTTAAAGGCACAGCTAGAGCAAACAAGATAGCTGAAAGCAACCTTACATGCTGGATTAGCCGCTATAATGAATTTGGAATTGAAGGTCTTTTACCAAGGCAGAAAAATAAAGTTTATACTGCAGACTTTAAATTAAAAGTAATACAAACCATTGAAAATAAGTCTTTATCTTTGGATGAAGCCTGCTTGATTTTCAAAATTCCAGCGCAGTCAACCATAATTAGCTGGCAAAGAAAATATGCAAAAGATGATTTGGCAGGCTTAGAACTTAAATCACGTGGCAGACCAGCAGTTATGAATTTTAAGAGAAAGCAACGAAAAACAGACAAACCTTTAACCAGGGAAGAGGAACTCTTAAAGGAGTTAGAGTACCTGCGCGCTGAGAACGAAATTCTAAAAAAGTTCAACGCCTTAGTTCAAGCCGAGCAAGCCAATCAAAACAAAAAGCTCAAACCATAATGGAATTAAGGCATAAGTATGATTTAGATCTTTTGCTAAATTGTATGAACATGGTTAGAAGTACGTATTATTACTATGAAAAGAAAGGTCAGGTAATCGATAAATATCAAGAGATAAAAGATTTAATTAAACAGATTTACAATTATCATAAGGGCAGGTTAGGATATAGACGTATTACTCTATTACTCAAAAAAGAGGGGATTTTAATTAATCACAAAACAGTGCTTCGATTAATGAAATTTTTAGGATTAAAAAGTCTAATCAGAATCAAGAAGTACAGATCGTATAAAGGAGAGCAGGGAAAAATAGCCCCTAATCTACTGCAGCGCAATTTTAAGGCTGATATACCTAATCAAAAATGGGCAACCGATGTGACTGAATTTAATGTTTCTGGCAATAAATTGTACTTATCGCCGATAATCGATCTGTTTAATGGAGAGATAATTAGCTATGAATTATCGCAAAGACCAGTGTTTAATCAAGTTTTAAATATGCTTGAAAAAGCATTTAAAAAAATACCCGATAATACTAATCTGACTCTGCATTCTGACCAAGGATGGCAGTATCAAATGATACAATATCAGCATTTATTAAAGAAAAAAGGAATTATGCAAAGCATGTCCAGAAAAGGCAATTGTCTTGATAATGCGATAATTGAAAACTTCTTTGGAATATTAAAATCAGAGTTGTTTTATCTAAAAAAATACACTTCCATTAATCAATTGAAACAAGAGATTATCGAGTATATAAATTATTATAATAATGACAGGATTAAACTTAATCTAAAAGGAATGAGCCCGATACAATATCGAGCTCATTATTATAAAACTTAATTATTAATTTGTCTAAACTTTTGGGTGCAGTCTATTTTTCAATGTCTTTTTTTTGATTAAACCTTAACAGTTTCTATAATTTTATCCAACGTAATCGGTAAATCTCTAACACGTTTTCCTGTTGCATTAAAAACGGCATTTGCAATGGCAGGCGCCATTCCGACTAAAGCTGTTTCCCCAAGACCTTTTGTTCCCATTGGGTTGCTGATTGGATCTTTTTTATTGACGAAGAAAACTTCCTGCTTTTCAATATCAGCATTTACGGGAACATGATAATCTGCAAAATTGTTATTGATCGGACGTCCGAAACGATGATCGATTTCTAATGCTTCCATTAATCCCATCCCGATACCTCCTACTGCACCGCCAAACATTTGTCCAGCTGATGTTTTTTGATTAATAACCGTTCCAATATCAGCACAAGAAACCACGTGTGCCAATCGTATTTTCCCTAAATTCAGATTCACTAATACTTTTACAAAATGAACTGAAAACGAATAAATAGAATATTTCTTCGCTTCTTCTGCTCCCTTTGAGAGATTTTCAACTTCTAATCCTTCTAATTTATTAACGGTTAGTAAAGAAGTTAAAGCAAGCGTTTTTGTTTTGTCTTTTTTAGAAGAAATTAAACCATTTTCAAAAGTTAAATCCGTAATGGCGATTCCCTTAAAAGTTGGATTTTGCGCTGCCAATTCCAATACTTTACTAACTAGTAAATTACAAGAATCATGCACTGCAGAACCAACAGACGAAGTCGTAGCCGATCCGCCCTGCGTAGGACCTTTTGGTAATCCGCTTTTTCCCATTTCAATGATGACATTCTCGGCAGGAAGACCTGTGATTTCAGCTCCAATCGCCGTCATCATGGTTGCTGTCCCGGGTCCCATATCATTTACACTGCATTGCAGTACTAAATTTCCATCTGGTAAAAATTTTGCTTTTACAGAAGTCGGGCTTCTATAACAGCCAAAAGTTCCCGTTCCCATTCCGTAGCCAACCAGCCAGTTTCCTTCTTTCACAGAACCCGGTTCATTTTTACGGTTTTTCCAGCCAATGCGCTCCATTCCGCCTTCGTAACATTCCAGAAGATATTTACTGCTCCATGGTTTATTTTGTTCCAAATCTTTCTCGGCATAATTCAGCTTTCGAAATTCAATCGGGTCCATATTTAATTTATGCGCCAGTTCATCCATGGCACATTCTAAGGCAAAAGAACCTGTCGCTTCACCCGGGCCGCGCATCCAAATTGGTGTGCAGGTATCCAAAGGCACAATTCTATAACGAGTCGAAACATTGGCACAATCATAAATAAATCGAGACATGTTTACGGTTCCTTCCATAAAATCCTCGTAGCTAGATGTCATGGCAACGGCTTCGTGCGTTAAGCCAGTAAGTTTTCCGGCTTTTGTTGCGCCAAGACCCATTTTCTGAATCGTATAAGGTCTGAAACCTACATTGGTAAACATCTGCTCGCGGTGTAAAACTAATTTTACCGGACGATTTAATTTTTTAGAACCAATTAAGGCTGCAATTTCATACGGCCAGGTGTGTAATCCCATACCGAATGCACCACCAAGATATTCAGAATGTACCTCAACATCTTCAATTGAAACTCCAAAAACTCCAGCCACACTTTTACGCGTTCCTTCAACACCTTGGCTTTTAGTATATAAAACAGGCTTATTTCCGTCCCATTTGGCAATAATATTGGCCAGTTCCATTGGGTTATGCACTTCTGTTGGAATGGTGTACTCGGCTTCTAAAATTACCTCTGCATTTTTATATCCGTCATGTTCACCGCGATGGTAATCATTTCCTTTATCTGTTTCGACTTTTTTCTCTTTATCAGCTGCTTTTTTTAGTTCAGTCGAATGTTCTTCTTTAAAATAATCGGCTTTAATTAAACTCGCCGCATATTGCATACGCTCAAAAGTATCGGCAATAACCAAAGCAATTGGCTGATCGTAATACAAAACCGAATCGTCTTTGAAAATCTGCAAAGGCTGACCAAAATTATGTTTGTCTTTTGCTTTTTCGTAACCAACAGGTTTATCTACATTTAAATGTGTAATAACCGCCAAAACTCCCGGCGCCCATTCGGCTTTTTTTGTATCAATGGTTTTGATTCTTCCTTTTGCAATCGTGCTTCCAACCAAACAGGCATACACAACACCAGCCGTTTTATATTCTGCCGAATAAGTTGCTGAACCCGTTACTTTAGCAAATCCGTCAACTCTATTAATATTACTTGTCTTGCTCATAATTCTAATTATTTTGATGCTGCTATAGTAAGTGCTTCTGTTATGGCATTGGCTCCAAGTGTAATCTTAAAATCATTATCACCGTATCCTCTTGCGCCTTTCATTGATAAATTGGCCGCTTGTCTAAATGTTTCTTCTGAAATTGTTTTCCCTTTCAGAAATTCTTCCGCTTCTGTTAATCGCCATGGTTTATGCGCGACACCTCCCATTGCCAGTCTAACATCATTTATCACATTATTTTTTAAGTCTAAAGCCACAGCGACAGATACCAATGCAAAGGCATAACTTGTTCTGTCACGAACTTTTAAATAATGTACATTTTTAGTGAAATTATTATCCGGAATTTCAACTGAGGTAATCAATTCTTTATTATCCAAAGTATTGTCTTTTTCGGGCGTATTTCCAGGAAGTCGATGAAAATCGGTAAATTTAATTTGTCGTTTGCCTTTTGGTCCTTCTACCAAAACCTGTGCATCTAATGCTGCCAAAGCCACACACATATCGCTTGGATGAACAGCGATACAACTGTCTGAAGCTCCAAAAACAGCCGACATTCTGTTTGAACCTCCAATCGCGCCACAGCCGCTTTTTGGTGTTCTTTTATTACAAGGCATATCAGTATTGTAATAATAAGAGCATCTTGTTTTTTGTAACATATTGCCTCCAACTGTAGCCATGTGTCTGATTTGCTGCGATGCTCCCGCCGCTAAAGCTAAAGACAGCAAAGGATATTTTTCTTTTATAGAAGCATCTTCGGCAACCTGACTGTTTTTTGCCAAAGCGCCTATCGAAACTTTTCCTTTTAAAAATTCTATTTTTTTAAGATCCAGTCCGTTAATGTCAACCAGCTTTTCTGGAGCAACCACATTCTTTTTCATTAAATCAACCAGATTGGTTCCTCCCGCAATAAACATCGCTTCTTTTTCTTTGCTGATATTGGTTACCGCCGAACCCGATGATAATGCTCTAATTATTTGAAAGTTTTTCATAGTTCCTTCCCTCCTTCCTTCACTTCGGTTATGGCATCAACAATGTTGTGGTAAGCGCCGCAACGGCAGATATTGCCACTCATATATTCACTGATTTCTTCTCTGCTGTTGGCGTGGCCTTCTTTGATACAGGCAATTCCCGACATGATTTGTCCCGGCGTGCAATAACCGCACTGAAAACCGTCATGCTTGATAAAAGCTTCCTGCATTGGGTGCAGCTTTTTTCCTTTTGAAAGTCCTTCGATTGTGGTTACCTGTGCATTTTGCTGCATGGATGCCAGAGTCAGGCACGATAAAATTCTTGTTCCGTTTAGGTGAACCGTACATGCACCGCATTGCCCATGGTCACAGCCTTTTTTGGTTCCTGTAAGCTGTAACTGCTCTCTTAACAAATCCAGTAAAGTAGTTCTTGGTTCAATGTTAAGATTGTGTTTTTTGCCGTTTACCTCGATAGAAAGCGGTACTGTTTCTAAATACTCCGCTATTTTTTCATCCCATTTATTCTCTGAAGCCATTACCAGCGAAGGCGGCGTAAAGGCCAAAGCAGTAAAAAGACCCGATTTTTTTATAAAGTCACGACGGGAATTTGAGTCATTTTCTGCTGCCGTATTCGGATTTGTTTTTTTAGAAGCCATTCTATCTATCTTTAAATTAGCAAAATCACTTGGGTATTCTAACAAATTTAACAATCTTAATCCACAAAAAGTTATGAAATTCAAACATTACTCTTATTTAGAATAATTACAATTTCGCTTTGAGATTTAACCGCAAAGAGCGCAAAGTTTTTTCTCTTTATCATCTATAAAAAACGCAAAGTTCGCAAAACTTTGTGTAGATGAAGCTTTGCGAACTTTGCGTTTTTGTAAAAATCCAGCTTATACAAATCTTAGCGTCCTTCGGTTAAGAAAAATTATGCACATTTGTTTTTACATTGAAAATTGTACTTTTACAAGACTAAGTTTTGATTTATGCCGCAGCAGCAAAATATTTATCTGGACAATAATGCCACAACCCGTGTTGATGAACGCGTTCTCGAAGCTATGCTTCCTTATTTTACAGATTTATATGCCAATTCTACAAGTCAGCATATTGCAGGATTAACGGTTAAGGAAGCAATTGAAAATGCTGCGTGGCAAACTGCTGATTTAATAAATGCTGATGCAGAAGAAATTATTTTTACTTCTGGAGCAACTGAGGCAATCAATTTGGCAATAAAAGGTCTGGCTGATCAGGAACGCAAACATATTGTTACTCTTGAAACAGAACATAAAGCAGTTATTGAAACTTGCCGCTTTATGGAAAGTATCGGCTTTAATGCCAGCTATCTTCCTGTTGAACGTGACGGGCTTTTAGATCTTAATCTTTTAAATGAAACTGTTACAGATAAAACACTGGTTTTCATTGGAATGTTTTCTAATAACGAAACAGGTGTCATACAAAATGTCAGTAAAATTTCTGCTATTTTAAAACGCAAAAATGTTCTTTTTTTGTGTGATACTACCCAGGCTGTTGGAAAAATTTCTATTGATGTAAAAGCTTTGGGAATTGATCTTTTAACAATGTCTGCTCATAAATTTTACGGACCAAAAGGAATTGGTGCTTTGTATCTTTCGGCGAAAGCCAAAATAAAACTGCTTCCTCAGATTACTGGCGGCGGACATCAGAAAAAACTGCGAAGCGGTACACTGAATGTTCCCGGAATTATTGGTTTAGGAAAAGCAGCAGAAATAGCTGTCAACGAATTAGAAAATGATAAAATCAGAATTGAAAGACTTCGAAATGCATTAGAAAAAGGGTTATTGCAATTTAAAGGTTCTTTTGTAAACGGAAATATTCAGAACCGAATTTACAATACCACAAATATTTGTTTTCCCGGGGTAAATTCAGAACAGTTAATTATGGCTTTGGGGAATATCTCGGTTTCGAATGGAGCGTCGTGTTCGGCGGTTACTTCTGAGCCTTCACACGTTTTAAAAGCAATGGGATTGTCTGATGAAGAAGCTTTGAGTTCGATTCGTTTTAGTCTGGGAAGATTTACTACGAAAGAAGAAATTGATATTGCTGTTGAACGTATTTTGACTTCGGCTGAGCAATTAGTTTTGTCTCTAAAACGCTAAGTTTTTATTAAGCCTCAATTAATTCAACCTTTGCTCCTTTGCTCCTTTGCTCCTTTGCCCCTCTCAAAAAATAAGCTTATTGTAATCTTCTTCAGTATCAATATCGATACTGCCTTTTTCAAAAGGAATTGAAGCTGTATCTTCAAAATATTTTTTAATAAGTTTCTTTGCCCCTTCCTGCCCTTTTAAATCCTGTAACTCTTTAAAGTACTTTTTGTGGAATAAAACGGGTGTTCCCACAGTTTCAGAATATGCCGAAGCCGTAATTCCTTTTCCTGTTTTATGATATTCGTTTATAAGATTTTCAAAAATAAAACTAGTCACAAAAGGCTGGTCGCAGACTGCAAAAATGCATTGTTCACAATTGGGATTTAAATGCAGTAATTCATTAAGTCCTTTTACTATTGATGATGCCATTCCGGTTTCCCAATCTTCATTAAAACAAATTGTGACATCAAAGGAAAGAAGTTCTTTTTCTATGATTTTGCTGTTTGATCCTGTTATAACAATCAAAAATGAATCCGGTACTTTTAAAGCTTCTGAAATTGTGTTTTTTAAAAGTGTCGATTCGTTGTATTGCAGCAATTGTTTCGGACGTCCTAATCTGGAAGAACTGCCGGCGGCTAAAATTACAATACCGGTTTTATTTTGAAATTTATCCTCCATAATGAATTTCATCGTGAATTTTTCCGGTTTTGAATTTCAGGGAAGTTCCGGTTTTTCCTGTGGCAAAGGCTTTTATTTCTGAAACAATTGATAAAGCAATTTCTTCAGAAGTTTCGGCTCCAATATCTAATCCAATTGGGCTGTAAATACGTTTTAATTGTTCTTCGCTGATTTTTATTCCTTCATTTTGAAGATCATCGAGCATTCGCTGCAGTTTGGTTTTGGGGCCGAGGATTCCAATGTACTGACAGCTAGTTTCTAAAAGCATTTTCAAAACCGCTAAATCGTATTTGTAATTGTGGGTCATTAAAACAAAATAGGTTTGATCGTCGATTAGAATATCTTCTAAAAAGTGTTCTGGTTTTACGGCATTTACTTTATCTGCTTTTGGAAAACGTTTTGATACAGCGTGAGTGGCGCGGCCGTCGCCAATAATAACTTTCCAGCCCAAAATTGAAGCCATTTTTACTAAAGGCTGCACATCGTTTCCTGCTCCGGCAATAACGAGCGAAATAACAGGTTTTATGTATTCTATCAGGGCTTCGGTACTGTTTTCTCCCGGAAGTTTTTTTACTGCAGAAGTTTTGGTCTGCATTACTTCATTTACATCAGAAATTAGATCTGGAATATCATTGTTACAGCTTAATACGGGACTTTCTTTTCTAAAAAATAATGCTGTTCCTATTTGATGGGCATTTCTTTTTAGATAAAAAACAGTAACTATTACGGCTTCTTTTCTTTCTAATTCCAGTTGTTGTAAAAGCTGAATGGGATTATTAGGGATTTCATCATTTATATATTCAAACAAAATATGTACAATTCCGTTACATCCAAGCTGCAATCCTAATTCAATATCATCTTCATTATTGGTATTATAAGTAATGAGTTTATTTTGTTTTTGATTAATGGAAAGCAGTGCTTTTCGCAGTGCATCTCCTTCCAGACAGCCTCCGCTTATTGCTCCTGTAAGCTGGCCATCTTCGGTAACAAGCATACGCGCTCCGGGTTGTCGGTACGAAGATCCTTCAACTTTAACGACTGTAGCCAAAGCTGTTTTTTTTCCTTCCGAATTTGCTTGTGAATAGGCTTTGAGAATTTCGCTGATTTCTTTCATAAAAATAATGTTCATCAAAAAGAATTAGAATTGATGACGCTTTCATACTTTAAAAATAAAAAAATATTATAAACTTAACGAGTGTGTTTCAGTTTATAATATTTTGAATTTAAAAATCGGGATTTGTTATTTCTTAAGTTCTAAGGAATAATTGAGTTTCGATTTTATTATTTTTTTGCTGCGGTCGAGCATATAAATCTTTTTGGTATCTGAACTAAAATAGCCGTAATAAATTTGTTTTTCGGCTGATTTGTCCCAATTTAGAATAAAAGTTGTGCCGTTTGGATCACTTTCCAGGCCTCTTTCGGTGTTAAAATTTCCTTTCTCTACAAACTCTTTTTCGGGTGATTTTCCTTTATAGATGCTGGATAATTCAAACTTTTGGTCTTCCATTGTTCCGTTTCCAAGATCGATTTTTAAAACTGTCTGAATACCGCTGCAATCTGCACAAGGCAGTAAACCTTCGTATACCAAAACATTTGTGACAACAGTGTTTTCGGTTTTTACGGCTGTTGTATCTGTTTTGGTTTTTACAATTTCATCTTCCTTTTTTTTCGAATTACAAGCCGTTAACTGAATTGCAACTGCTAATAAAATAACTAAATTTTTCATCTTCTTTAGATTTATTATTCTTTCAAATATACCAAATTTTCTTACGTTATTATTCAAAAGCTTCTATTCTCAGTCCTAATACTTAACAAATTAAAAACGATAATTTTTTCTTACAATATCATTTATGTCATCAAGTTTTGTATTTTTATCAATAGCAAAATATTTATAGTTAACTTAAAATAAAACTACATGGGAAAATTTGTAATTACCAAAAGAACCAATGGTGAATTTCAATTTAATTTGAAAGCTGGCAACGGCCAGACAATTTTAACAAGTGAAGGCTATACAACTAAAGCGGCCTGCACAAACGGAATTGAATCTGTAAAAACAAACTCGCAGGATGATAATCGTTATGACAGAAAAGAAGCTAAAAATGGTAAACCTTATTTTAATTTAAAAGCTAGCAACGGCCAGATTATAGGAGCTAGCGAAGTGTATGAAAGCGTTTCTGCCAGAGAAAACGGAATCGAATCTGTTAAGAAAAATGCTCCGGATGCAGCTGTTGATGATCAGACATCTTAAAAATATAATAAACAAAAAACGAGGCTTAAGAGCCTCGTTTTTTTGTTATAATTGACCGAATTTCTTTTTATATCGGTTTAATTCTTCTTCTGTTTTATTTAAAAGCTTTTCCAGAAGTTTTATTTTATCTTCATAGAGTTCCTTTAAGGCTTCTCCATTATTAGAATTAATTAATATATTTCCGTTGTTGCTGTTTCCTTTTACGGTATTAAAATTGTTGAAATATCTCTGACTGTCGAAACTAATAATATCTTCTACACTAACTTCTAAAATCTTCGCAATTTCAACTAATTTGACGTAAGATAAAATGGTTTTTCCTTTTTCAATTTTACTATAACCTGCCTGCGTGACACCAAGTTGATCTGCCATATATTCCTGAGTATAATTTTTTAACTCTCTAATGCTTTTTATTTTACTTTTTATTGAAGTTGCCATAAGTTTGATTTGGGTAAGGGCGTATATAGCTGAAACAGCCGCTACTAAACTTAGGGGTATTGCAGCTATAACTTTTATTTTGGAATCTAAATACTGCTTCAATTGTAGGTGAGAAATGAAGCCTGATTGTTTATTTTTTTCTAATTATAGTTATATAACCATAGACCAGAGCAATAACAATAAACGCTAAATCGTAATTAGAAACATTGTTCAATAATCGATTCATTATAATGTCTGGTTTTTTGTTTCTCTAAAATTCGGTTAAACTCAAAATTTAGGTAGTTGTCGATCTGCTTGCCAATCGCCGGGCGATCCTGAGCATTTATTTTTATTTTGGTTTCTTTTCGGTAGATATCTTTTACAATAACGAAATAATCGAACTCTGTATTGTTGTTAAATCGCATAATACTTAAAAAAGTGTAACACAATAAAGCGGGTATTACATAATAGAGTTCCATTAAATTGGTAAAAATCATGCAGTAATAGGCTAAAATGGTGACTGCAATAAAAGCTGCATTTACAAAGAGGTAGGTTCTCTTTTTTTTGAGCAGTCCAAGTTCTACAATTTCGTTAAAACTGTACTGCCATTTTTTTGATCCGTAGCAAAACTGCACTTGATCATGGGTAAGGGAAATGAACATAATAATACTAAATAATTAAAAACACAAAATTCTAAGAAAAGTTTTGGGAGACTCTTATCAGAATTTGTCTTAGGCTTAAAAAAAATGTTTTTGGAGATGCTTAAATTTATGAACACATCATTTCACAATATTACGCATAATCACCTTTTTTTTCTTACAAACCAGCTTATAGAATATAACCATAGGTTGTAATTAATTCTATTTGTATTTTTTTACTTATATTTTACTTCTCTCATTTGAGATTTTCCCTATATATTGAAAATAAAAAAGAGGACTTAGCAGTCCTCTTTTTCTATAAAATTTATTTTTCTCTAATCTAATAAAAAAACAATTAGTCCTCTAGCTCCATGCGCACCTAAAACTAACGATTGTTCGATATCTGCCGTTTTTGACGGTCCTGCAATAAAAGTCCCGAAACCATATTCCTGATTCCCTATTCTTTCATAAGCTTGCTGCATGGTTCTAACAATATCATTTTTGTGAACAATTATTGCTAAATACTGTGCAATAAAAGGCGAAACACGCTGTCCTAAAATATCATCTGTTACCCAGAGTCCGCTGTTTTCTGCAACTCCAAAATGTGCTTTTATAACTGTAAGCTCAACATCCTGAAGCGAATGCGGATCGACATTGTTCCAGTCTAAAGAAGCAATTTCTGAAAGTTCCGGAAGTGTTGTAATTATTCTTTTGTCAAGATTATAGTTTGCTTTTATATAATCGATGATTTCCTGATAGTTTGATACTTCAACAGGATCTCCGCCAATTCCTTTTAAAACCGTTTTATAAGTTTCGAGTGTATCAAAATTCTCGGAACCTAAAAGATTTAAATCCGGCAGTTCCGTAACCAAATCAGGCTGATTCGCTTTTATTCTGTTTAAAATTTCGGCTTTACTGCTCATTGTCTTTTGTTTTAGATTCTCTCGAATTTTTCTTGTACCATTCTCTAAAAGATTCCTGCGGCACATCTGGCATTTCGCGCTGGTCGTACCATTTGTTCATTTTATTATTTACCATTGCCGGAACATTTTTCATTACAAATCTTCCTGATTTTCCTGCAATATTAAAAATCGTTGGGTTTGCCAAAACTGTTGCCATCGTTTTCATGGCTATGGTTTTTGCTTTTGGCGTATAGCCGTCTTTTACCAAAACCTGACGCCATTTGTACAATTGATCGTGAATATCAATTTTTACCGGACAAACATTGGTACAGGAACCGCAAAGCGTACTGGCAAAAGGCAGATCGGCATTTTGGCTCATATCTAAGTTGGGTGCCAGAATAGAACCAATTGGTCCCGCAACCGCATTATGGTAACTGTGTCCGCCGCTTCGTCTGTAAACAGGGCATGTATTCATGCAGGCACCGCAGCGAATACACTTTAGTGAATTTCTAAAATCTTCGCGTCCTAACTGCTTGCTTCTGCCGTTGTCGACAATTACAATATGAAGTTCTTTTCCGTCTCTTGGTTTCTTAAAATGACTAGAAAAAGTCGTTATAGGCTGTCCTGTGGCACTTCTTGCTAATAATCTAAGGAAAACGCCTAAATGTTTTCGCTGTGGGATGAGTTTTTCAAATCCCATACAGGCAATGTGAACATCGGCTAAGTGTGCGCCCATATCGGCATTTCCTTCGTTGGTGCAGACCACAAATTCTCCGGTTTCTGCTACTGCAAAATTTACTCCGGTTAAAGCTACTTTTCTGGTCAGGAAAGTATTTCTTAAACTATGTCGTGCAGATTCAGTTAAATACTGAGGGTTAAAATTGCCTTTTTCGGTTCCAAGATGTTCGTGAAAAGTTTCGCTTACATCTTCTTTTTTAAGGTGAATGGCAGGCAGTACAATATGACTTGGCGGTTCTTTACGAAGCTGTACAATATATTCACCTAAATCTGAGTCGATAACCTCTATGCCTTTTTCGGCTAAATAATCGTTTAAATGGCATTCTTCTGTAAGCATCGATTTTGATTTCACCATTTGCTTTACATCATGTTTTGCCATGATCGAATGCACTATTTCGTTGTGTTCTTTTGCATCGGCCGCCCAATGTACTATTATTCCGTTTTTTTGGGCATTAGCCTCAAATTCTACTAAATAATCGTGAATATTTGAAAGTACATTGGCTTTTATTCTTGAAGCCGTTTCACGAAGAAGCTCCCAGTCATCAATATTATGAGCTGCTTTATCGCGTTTCGCACGAACAAACCAAAGTGTTTCATCATGCCAGTTGACACGTTCCACATCTTTGTTGAATTTTGTTGCGGCTTCGCTGTGCGGTGTTATTTTTTCTGATGACATTTTTAATTATTTAAAAGTCAATTTTGAAATGTTTATAATGGTTTATTTAACCGCAAAGTGCGCAAAGAAAAAACGCAAGGTACGCAAGGATCAATTAACTTTGCGAACCTTGCGTAAACTTTGTGAACTTTGCGGTTAAATTTTATACTCAACATCTATTTTTAGTTTTCGAGTGAATTTAATATTTCAGCAATATGGATGGTTTTAATTCTGCTTTTTTGCCTCTTTAAAATTCCATCTAAATGCATTAAGCAGGACATATCGCCTCCTGTAATATAATCCACATCGTGACTTTCGTGATCTTTAATTCGGTCTTGTCCCATTTTTACAGAAACGGCTTCTTCGGTAACACAAAATGTTCCTCCAAAACCGCAGCATTCGTCTTTTCTCGTTAAAGCAACCAAATCAAGATCTTTAATACTATGGAGCAATTGCTCTGGTTTTGAGAAAAACGGTGCGTTTAGTTCTGACATCTGCGAAAGTTTTAAACCGCGTTGTCCGTGACAGCTTACATGCATCCCTACTTTATAAGGAAATCTTCCGTCAATGTGGTCAATTTTTAAAACATCAGTTATAAATTCTGTCAGTTCATAAACTGTATTTCGAATTGCTGTTGCTTTTTCTTCTTGTTTTTCGTCATGCAAATGGTCTTTTACATGCAGAACGCAGCTTCCGGAAGGACATACGATGTAATCGAATCCGGTAAAATTAGCTATAAAATTGGTATCACAGCCTTTTGTTAAGTGCTCATAACCACTGTTTGCCATTGGCTGGCCGCAACAGGTCTGTCCCATCGGAAAATGAACTTCACAGCCTAATTTCTGCAAAAGCTCGTATGTCGCAATACCCACTTTTGGGTAAAACTGGTCGACATAACACGGTATAAATAGCCCGATTTTCATTTTTTATTTTTTTTATTTTTTGCCCGCAGGTTTGGCAGATTAAACCGATACTTACAGGTTTTCTAAAATTAAATCTGCTGTAATCTGCGGCATACATTTTAATGTTTGTAAAATTTCAAATCAATTAAGTCATTCTGGATTGGTTTAGGATTCCAGTTTTGGTGAATGGCCAATGCAGCTCCCAAAGCACTTGCCTGTGCCATTGATGCGGCGTAAACTTCTACATCCGGGAATGCTTCTGCCAGTAAATTCATGAAAATAGAATTTTTGCTGAAACCTCCGTCTACAAAAATTTTCTTTACCGGACTGTTATGAATGACTAAATTAGTTGAAAATACTTGTTGTTCTACCAAATCCAGCATTAATTGATGGTAGGCAGTTTCGTAGCTTTTAAATGTCGAAAGGTCTCTTTTTTGAAAAGGGCATTCTTTCAGTATATCAAAATTATACTTTTTAGGGTAAATAATCTGGAAATTTAAAGCTCTTAAATTTGATACGATGTTTTTATCAAAGTAAACTTCTTTGTATGTATCAACTGGAACGTTAAAATGTTCTGCTAAACGTTTGGTTTGTACTTCGTGTTCGTTTCCTGCAAAAAGTCTTGCTGCTTTTACAGGCTTTTCTGTGTATTGCAAATAGCATAAACAATCATTTTGCAGTTCTTCAAAAGTCAGTGCTTTGTTATTAAACGGATTTAAGGAAATACTCCAGGTTCCTGTAGATAATAATACAAACGGTTCTGTAAAGTTTATGGTATACGGAATAATGGCCGATGAACTATCGTGAAGCCCTGCTCCTACTGCCAGACCTTCTTTTGTTTTTATAACATCTTTTCCATAATAAAACGGCGGAATTTTATTTGAAATACCTTCGCTTTTGAGCCATTTATGGTATTTCATTTTTTTGAAATTCCAAAGATTGGTATGACAGCCTACGCTTGTAATATCGGTATAAGCTTCATTGGTTAAAAGAAAACTCAAAAATTGAGGCAGGTGTAAACAATATTCTACCTTTTCAAATAATTCTGGTTTTTCTTCTTTTAAACGGTAAATCTGCATTCCTGAATTTAAACTTCCCAAAACCGGAGAAGCTGTTTTTACAGCAAATGCTTCTTTTCCTTTGTATTTATTGTAAAAGTCATTTTTTAAATCCTCCGGATAATCTTTTAAATAATTATACAGAGGAGTTAAAACTTTTCCTTCTTTATCAATGTAGACAAAACTCGCACCATAAGTGCTGAAATTGATGGCTTTTAAAACATAATTGGTTAAAGCTTTTATTTCTTCTAAACGCTCAAAAATCCAGTTTTTAAGCAATTCTATATCTTCGCAGGGAAAACCGTCTTCGTCGACTGTTTCGTCGAAATTAACTGATTTTTCCCAGACAATTCTATAGTTTTCGTCAAATAAAAATACTTTTTTGTTTGTTTTACCAATATCAAAAATTGCAACTACATTCATTTTTTTAATTGTAAATTGTAAGTTGTGAATTGTGAATTGTGATTTTTGTTCAGTCTTTTATTAACTCATAATTCACAACTCACCATTCATAATTATAGTCCTGTTGCCAATGTTTTTAGTCCTCTTTCTCCAATTAGATTTTTTCTTACAGAAAGGTTTCTGTATAATTCAACCGGATTTAAAGCTGCACCAGAACGTAAACGTGCCTCAGCAACTAATGCGCGAACGTCTGTACGGAAAGCATTTTGAAGAATTTCCTGTGCTTTTACTACGTCATTTTCTTCTTGTGCTTTTTCTAATGCTTTTCTGTCTACAGAAAGTGCCTGTGCATAAGCAATCATAATAGCTTCTACAGACTGCAGTAAATCTTCTAATGGATCTTTGATGTTGTGTGAAGCGTCGATCATCCAGCCTAAATCTTTGGCGTGGTTCATTCCTCTTGCGTCCATTCCTTCAACCAATTCATTGAAAATCAAAAATAACTGATAAGGTTTTAAAGCTCCGGCAGTTAAATCGTCATCGCCGTATTTTGAATCGTTAAAGTGGAATCCGCCCAGTTTGTTTTCCATTAATAATAAGGAAACAATCTGCTCGATATTGGCATTTGGCAGGTGGTGTCCTAAATCGACTAATGTCTGCGCTTTATCGCCTAACTTTTTAACATACGAGTAAGACTGCCCCCAATCTGCTACGGTCGTTGAATAAAAGTTAGGCTCAGCACATTTGTATTCTAAAAATAATTTCCAGTTTGAAGGCAGGGCATCGTAGATTTCTTCTAAACTTTCTAATGTATTTTGATATGCTTTTCTAAAGTTTAATTGTCCAGGAAAGTTAGAACCATCGGCAAGCCAGATTGTTAATGACTCAGATCCTAATTCGATTCCGTGTTTAATAACTTCTATATTGTGTGCAATCGCCTGTTTGCGGACTGCTTTGTTTACGTTTTGTAATGAACCGTACTTATAAGTATGTTCTGAGTCTGCCTGATCCTGAAATGTATTCGAGTTCATGGCATCAAATTTTAAATTGTGCTGTGCAGCAAGTGCTTTAATAGCTTTGTAATCTTGCGGAATATCCCACGGAATATGAAGTGAAATTGCTCCCGAAGCGCTGTTTAATTTGTGAAGTAATCCAACATCTTCGATTTTTTCTTCGATTGAACGAGGTTCTCCTCCGCCTGCAAAACGTCCAAATCTTGTTCCTCCTGTTCCTAAAGCCCAAGATGGAATAGCAATTTGAAAGTCGATTAATTTTTGGATAATCGCCTCTGTATTATCAATTTCTGATGCTGTAAAAACCAATTTATTTTGGTGTTTTTTTAATAATCCCTCGTTATGAGATTCAATATGGTTTGATCCGATTATCATAATACTTTATATTTTAATAGCGTTTACAAGATATGCAATTTAACTTTATTCGTGTGTTTTTAACACATAAAAAAATCGATTGCGTAATTTAGGCATTTTTACTCCTTTATTTCAAGTAAAAATCTATGTGGCGCAAATAATTCTGAACTGGTTAAATTATATTCCTAAACTCTTTGTTTAACTTTATTTTTGGATATTCTGGTCTGTGTGCAAAATGTTATGTCTAAAAAAAATCTAACGCTCGAAATATCGAACGTTAGACCACAAAAAACCACTTTTGCTTAAACAAACTTATAAAAAAACTTAAATAATTTTTATCTATAAAAGCCCATTGCAACACCGCCGTCTACGTTTAGCGCATTTCCTGTAGATTTACCAAGTAAACCTCCAACAAAAGCAAAACAAGCATTTGCAATATCATCCGGCAATATAATTTCGTTTAGTAACGTACGTTTTGCATAGTAAGCCGGAAGTTCTTCTACTGTAACTCCGTATGCTTTTGCACGGCCTTCTGCCCATCCTCCAGACCAAATGTTTGAGTCTGAAATTACAGCATCAGGATTTACTGTATTTACACGAATTTTATCTGCTCCAAGTTCTGCAGCCATTAAACGTGTTAAGTGCGCCTGAGCAGCTTTTGCTGAACCATAACCAGGGTTATTTGGACCAGCCACAACAGCATTTTTAGAAACGATATTTACGATATCACCTCCAAAACCTTGTTTGCGCATTACTTCGATTCCGGCTTTAGAAACAATAAATTGTCCTTTAACCAAGATATCATATAATCTATCCCATTCTTCCAGAGTATGTTCTGCGATAGATTTTGAAATACTGATTCCGGCATTGTTTACTACAATGTCAACACCTCCAAAAGCTAAAGAAGCTTCGTCTAATGCTTTTTCTGTACTTGATTCGTCAGTAACATTTAATAAAGTGCTTGAAACTGCATCTTTACCAAATGCTTTAACAAACTCAGCAGATGCACCTTCTAAACGCTCTTCGTTGATATCATTGATAACAACACAAGCACCTTCCTGAGCGAATTTTTTAGCGATAGCTTTTCCAATTCCGCCCGCAGAACCTGTAATAAGAGCTACTCTTCCAGACAATGCTTTTGGTTTTGGCATACGCTGTAATTTTGCTTCTTCTAATAACCAATATTCAATATCAAAAGCTTCCTGGTGAGGCAGTGAAGTATATTCTGAAACGGCTTCAGCGCCTTTCATAACGTTTACTGCATTTACATAATATTCTGATGCCAGACGTGCCATTGTTTTATCTTTTGCAAAAGTGAACATTCCCACTCCAGGATATAAAATCACAACCGGATTTGGGTCACGCATTGCAGGAGAATTTGATTTCTTACAGGCATTATAATAGTCTTTGTACATTGCGCGGTAAGCTTCAAAAGCCGGAGCCAGTTTTGCTTTAACCGCATCAACATCTGATAAATCTTCGTTTGGATCTAATTCTAAAACCAGCGGGCTGATTTTAGTTCTTAAAAAGTGATCCGGACAAGATGTTCCTAATGGAGCTAATTTTGAAAGATCATTAGAATTGATAAATTCCAATACTCTTGCATCATCTGTATAATGTCCAATCATTTGGCGTTCTGATGAACAGAAACCTCTTAAAATTGGAGCCACTTTTGCAGCTTTTAATTTTCTATCTGCTTCTGGAAGGCTTTCAATTTTTTGTCCTCCAAAAACCGGACGTTTTTTTCCGTAGTTGCTTTCTAAATATTCAGCACATTTTTCGATTACTTCTAATGTATTGATGTAGCTTTCGTATGCTGTATCTCCCCAGGTAAATAAACCGTGAGAACCTAACATGATTCCTCTTAGTTTTTTACCTTTCTTTTCAGCTTCTTCCAAACAGCTTCTTAACTGAAGTCCTAAGTCAAAGCCCGGACGCTGCCAGCCTACCCAGCCAATTTCTCCGTCAAATAATTCTTCAGTAATTTTTGCGCCATCTTTTGCAGCAGCAATTGCAATTGCCGCATCTGGGTGCAAGTGATCGATATGTTTGAATGGAAGAAAACCGTGTAAAGGCGTATCGATAGAAGGTGCTTTTGAAGCTAAATCGAAAATACAATGGTTGAACAATTCTACCATTTCATCTTCAAACTCAATTCCTCTGTAAACATTTTCAAGATTACGAAGTCTGTCTAAGTACAAAGCCGCACAGCCAGATTTTGTTAAAGTTCCAATATCTCCCCCAGAACCTTTAATCCACATAACTTCTGAACTTGCTCCTGTTAAAGGATCTTTATCAGTAATTTTTACAGAAGTATTTCCTCCTCCATAGTTTGTCAGTCTTAAATCGGCTCCTAATAAATTAGAACGATAAATGAAAAGCGCTACTTCATCTCCCGCTAATTCTGCGGCTTTAGCATCATCCCAAAGGTAGCTTACGTGCTTAAAATTTGTATTAATTGTATTTGTATTCGACATATACTTTATAATTATTTCTTGTATTATTTATAATGAGTTACCAATTCCTACCAAAATGATCGCAAGCATAATAAGCCCGATTCCCCAGAAAAAAGTTCTTAATGTTTTTTTCGAAACTCCTTTCCATTCTTTTAAATAAAAACCCCAAAAGTTTGCTGTTAAAATGATGGTTGCCATATGCAGAATCCATGAACTGGCACCATTTCCTAGTTTGCTCTCTCCCATTCCGTAAAAGAAAAACTGTAAAAACCACATGGTTCCGGCAAGTGCAGAAAACAAAACGTTTTTAGTAATTGGAGTAGATTTATCGGTATAGTTTTTAATTGTTTTATTTTTAAAGTTTAAATAAAGACACCAGATAAAATTGGTTGTTAATCCTCCCCAAAGCAGTACAACATAGGTTACGTTGTTTTGGAATAACGGATTTGCACCATTTACTATAGCATGTTCTGCCATTGGTTTTCCGGCTTCGATTCCGTAATTAAAAAATGAACTTAAAATTCCTGAAATTACAGCTACAATTAAACCTTTTACCAAATTGAAGTCTTTGTCCTTATCTTCATGACCTGTTGCAAAATCCTTTTCTTTCAGCATTCCAGCTTTTCCAGAAATAGCAATACCTATAAGATATACTACAACTCCAAATAAAACCAGCTGTCCGCCAGGAGTAGAAAGCATGTGTGTAAATGAAATTTTTCCTTCTGTTGGAACAATATCATAATAAATTGAAGGAACTAAAGCTCCAAATGCAGAACAAAATCCTAATGTAATTGAATTTCCTAAAGACATTCCTAAGTACCGAACGCCAAGACCATAAGTAAGTCCGCCAATTCCCCAAATTAATCCCATTAAAAAAGTAAAGGATTTAATTGCAGGCGAAGCGGCAATGATAATTTCTGTAAAATTTGGAATCGTTAAATAAGCCGCAATCGGCGGTACAATTAACCAAGAAAAGAAACCGCCCACAAGCCAGTAACTTTCCCAAGCCCAATCTTTAACTTTTTTAAAAGGCATATAAAAACTACCTGAAGAAAATCCTCCGATAGAATGAAAAATGATTCCTAATAATGATTCCATTCAATAATTTGTTTTTGGTTAATTGTGATAGTTAGTTTGGTTTTGTAAAATAATATAATGTAAAAATTAAAACTGTCCTGTACTATCCTTTATGATTTGTGTATTTTATGTTAAAAATGCGCACTAATTGCAAAGAACGATTGGTTTATATTGGAAAAATAAATTAAAAAACCCTATTTTAGCAATCGATTTCGTAATTATATTTCCGATAATTTAATATTAAATTAACCTAAGTGCCTGAAAATAAAGTAAGCCTTTATTTAATTTGTATTTTTTGTAAGGAAAGTAGCAAAATCAACACATAAAGCGTTTTTTCAAGTTTGCTTTTTTAAAAAATACAATTAAAAAAATTGGCTGCATGTTTTCTCATGAATCCAATTTGCAACATACAAGCATGATTAAATTAATTAAAATAGACGAAGATTCGAGGGTTCCAAAATACAAACAGATTGTAGACTCGATTTTGCAGAATATTGCTAACGGAAATTTAAAAATAAATCAAAAAATTCCCTCTATAAACAGTTTCAGCGAGGAGTTTTATATGTCTCGTGATACGGTTGAAAAAGCTTATAATATTTTAAAAGAACGAAAAATCATTTCTTCAATTAGAGGAAAAGGATATTATATTACGAGAACAAAACTGGAGTCTAAAGTCAATATTTTGTTTTTGACCAATAAACTGAGCTCGTATAAAATGAAAACCTACAGTGCTTTTATTAACACTTTAGGAGCTAATGCGCATGTCGATCTTCAAATTTATCATTGTGATGAAACGCTCTTTTTAAATATTCTCGACAAGTTTGAAGGCGCTTATGATTATTATGTTATTACAACCCATTTTAAAACCGATGAACTGAAACATTTAAGTTTTACAGATGAAGTTGTAGACGCGATTAAAAGAATTCCGCAGGAAAAGCTGGTAATTCTGGATAATATAAAACTGGGAACGGGAGATGATGTTATTAAAATCTATCAGGATTTTGAAAACGACATTTATAATGCATTAAAAGAAGGTTTAGAAAAAATAGCCAAATACAAACGTCTTATTTTAGTTTATCCGGATAAAGCAGTTTATCCATATCCGAGAAGAATCCTCCACGGATTCAGGAAATTCTGTGTTGAACACGAAATCAATTTTGAGATTTTAAGTGAAGTTTACGACGATATGATTCTAAAAAAAGGAGATCTGTTTATTACCATTGAAGAATCTGATCTGGTGAATTTAATGAAACAGATTCGCGATGAAGAGTTTGTTTTAGGAAAAGATATCGGCGTTATCTCTTATAACGATACACCTTTAAAAGAATTACTGGGCATAACGGTTATGTCTACTGATTTTAATATAATGGGAGAAACTGCAGCAAGGCTTATTTTGAATAAAGAAAAAGGACATTTTAAAGTACCATTTAATTTTATTGATAGAAATTCTATTTGAGGTACTGAAATGCTAATATACTAAGGTGCTAAGGTTCTAAGATACTAAGGCACTGCGTTTTTTTGTCGATTATATTAAAGTCAAATAAAAGGCTTTAGTCAAACTTTACCGTTTTGGCTAAAGCCTTTTTTTATGTTGTTTATGAAATGGTTTCATATTATAATTTGCAACCATATTTGCTCTTTGTAAAGCATAAGTTTTTTCTTAAAAAGTTAATTTTAAGCCCTTTAAAAATACCAGACAATTCTTTTGTACAATTAATCCATTGAATTATGAAAAAAATCATTTTCCTGGCAGTAATCGTATTTTTAATCACTACGGCCTGCAAAAAAGAAACTCCTTTAGATAAAACAAATACGGCAGATAACTCTGTTTCACCCGATTCTGTAACAGCCATTGCAAAAGAAGCATGGATTTACGGTTATCCTGTTTTTTACAATTATAAAATGATTTATGCTACTGCCCTCAATAAACAATCCGGAGAATTTGTTGGTTTTAATAAATTCAAAAACATTGCTATGAGTGCTACACCATCTGACACATTGGTTGTTACGATAAATAATGATACCCCTTATTCGATGGCGTCATTAAATGTTTCTGATGAACCAGTTGTAATTGAGCTTCCAAAAGTTGAGGAAAACAGATATTATGTTATGCAGTTTGTAGATCTTTATACCTTTAATTTTGAATATCTTGGGTCGCGCGTGTCAGGAAATAATCCGGGAAAATATCTTATCGCTGGTCCTGACTGGAAAGGTGAAACTCCAAAAGGCATTAATAAAGTATTAAAATCTGAAACCAACTTAATTTTTCTTGTCGGCCGTACACAGCTTCATTCTCCAGAGGATGTGTCAAATCTAAAAAAAATACAAGAGCAGTATAAATTAATGCCGCTTCATGAATATACAAAACAGCCGGTCCCACAGGTTAAAAAGTATGATTTACCGCTTCCTGTCTGGAAAGAAGATGATTACAGTACGCCTGAGTTTATCAATGTTTTAAACGCATTATTACAATATGCAAACGTAGACAGCAGTGAAACGAAACTTCGGGAACGTTTTGCTAAAATTGGGATTGTTCCGGGCAAACGTTTTGACAGTTCAAAATATTCTCCTGAGACTATAAAAGCTATCGAAAAAGGAATTATCGAAGCCAAAAAAGAAATAGAATCCGGAGTTACTAATCTTAGAGATTTCGGAAATCTGTTTGGTACAAGAAAAGCTCTGGAAAACAATTATATGAACCGTGCCATTGCCGCTGCAGCCGGAATTTACGGAAACACGAAAGAAGAAGCTGTTTATACCGGAAGCGCTGTTGATAAAGATAACCAGCCTTTAGCCGGAAATAAAAATTATATTTTAAAATTCAGTAAAAACCAGCTTCCTGAGGCTAAATATTTTTGGAGCATAACCATGTATAATCTTCCTAAACGTTTATTGGTTCGAAATCCAATTTCGAGATATTCGATAGGCAACAAATCAAAAGGCTTAAAATATGAGTCAAACGGAGATTTAATTATTTACCTGCAGGCTTCTTCACCGGGAAAAGATAAAGAGAGCAACTGGCTTCCGACTCCTAAAAATGAAAACTTTAATTTTGTTATTCGAATTTACGGTCCAAATGACAAAGTAATAAATGGCACATGGAAAATGCCATTGCCGGAAATTGTAAAATAATATATATGCATAAAAAAGCCTGAAATATTTAAAATTTCAGGCTTTTTACTTTTTTAAAAGCTCTTATTTAATCACTTTATCATAAGGAATATACTGATCCCATTCCCATGGTGTGTATTTATCCTGAATTCCTGTTTCTAACAGGTATTTAATTATTTTTCCTGTGCTGTAACTGTTTGACATTATAAGCATTCCAATTCCTTTATCCGGAAATACAATACTATAATTCTGAAATCCTGAACCCTGCCCTTCTTTAAATGCTCCCGGTCCGTAAGGCGATTTTACCAGTCCCCAGCCTAAACCGTATGAAAGCTCCAGGTTGTCATACCAGTTGCCGTCTTCTAAGGCGCCGGGTCCAAATTGGTTTTTAGAATGAATACGAATCTGCGGACTAAACAATTCTTTGTATGATTTTGAACTTAGTATTTTTTTGTTCAGGATAGCAGTTAAAAATTTACTATAATCTTCAATTGTTGTTTCCAGTGTTCCTGCTCCTCTTGGTGCGTTGTCTTTGTCTTTTTCCTGTTTTTTTCCTTCTTCATCGTATCCGTATGCATAATCTTTCTCAAATTTTTCCTGCCATTTGTAACTGGAAGCTGTCATTCCCAAAGGTTTAAACACTCTTTCCTGAGCAAGTTCTTCTAAAGGTTTTTTGGTTATTTTTTCTAAAACTACCTGAAGATACGTCAATCCCTCTCCTGAATAACTGTAACGGCTTCCCGGTTCAAACTTGATGCGCAATTTTTCGTCAGATTCAAACCAGCGCCAGTTAGGGAGTCCGGTTGTGTGGTCCAAGCACATTCTGGCCGTAATTTTAGTGTATTCGGGATAATCTTTTAATTCTTTAAAATCTTCGTGCCATACTTTCGGCTCATACTCGTAAATTGGTTTGGGAAGATAACTTTGCAAAGGTTTGTCTAAACTAATTACACCTTCGTCAACCAGTTTCATTACTACAACAGCAAATACCGCTTTACTCAAAGAAGCTCCGTATAAATTAGTATGCAGATCTAATTTTTTATTATTTTCGACATCGCTAAAGCCGAAAGTATTTATATAAACCGGTTTTTTAGAATTGAAAACCGTAATGGCAAGTCCTTTTACATCGGCTTTGTTCATAAGATTTTTAATGGCCGATGTTAAGCTGTCCTGGGAAATAGTGCTTCCGTCAAGCCTTTTAATCAAAGCTGCATTTTGTGAGTGAACACCAAAAATGCCTGCAAAAAAAATAAGTAAGAAAAAGTGTTTCATATTCAGTTTTATTATATTGCTGTTTACTATTTACTGTGCGTAACCTTATAATTTCTTTATAAAACTTTTCAAACAGCAATTTACATAAAACAGCTTGATAATAAGTCAAATAAAAAAACTAAGAATCTTAAAATCAATTTAAATCCCATTTTAATTATTATATTTCAATCCAAAAAATCATACAAATATATTTTCCATACAACCTTAAGACAATACTTATAAATAACCATTTTTGATGAAAAACATAAAAAATGATCTGAATAAAAAGTTACTGCATCAGAATAATTCTGCCGATTTAAAAACTATCACGCAATTAAAAATCTGCCAGAAAACTGCACAAAATTTTGCCGAATTAGAAAACGGAATTGCTGTTCTGAGCGATCTGTATCATAATAAAAGTTATGTATATTCTGGAAAAATTGCAGATGAACTAAACATTTTCAAAAAAAATCAAATGCAGGAATTAGAAAGCATTTGGGAAGAAGAACTTTTTGATAAATTGAATAATGAAGATGTTCTGCAAAAATATCTTCTGGAACTTCAGTTTTTTCAGTTCATTAAAACAGTTCCAATTTATGAAAGAAGGGATTTTTGCGTGATAAGCAGATTAAGATTCAAAGACAATACGACCAATAAATCTTTACTGCACAAGATGTTTTATTTCTCGAATGAACATGAAGATATCGAACTGGCTTTATGTCTTTACAATTTCGATTTTTCGCAGGCTTTTCATTACGAAGGAAAAATTATAAATACCGCAAACGGAAACGTTATGCAGCAAAATGAAGCCGGAAATTTTTCTTTTCTTTCTTCAAGAGAAAAGGAGATTCTAAAAATGCTTCAAAAGGGTAAACAGAGTAAAGAGATTGCTTCTCTTCTATTCATAAGTAAAAATACCGTCAGCCGGCACAGGCAGAATATTCTCGAAAAAATGAAAGTAAACAATACGGCAGAAGCTTGTACACTTGCTGTAAAGCTGAAATGGATATAGTTTTTTTAAAAGGTGCTGAGATGCTATGCTGCTAAGGTGCTAAGGCTTTAAGTGCTGACCTTTTATAATAAAAAAGCCCGAACATTGACTTGTTCGGGCTTTTTTTATTTCTTAATCTTAAATCCTATTAGAATTTATACGTTACGCTTCCCATAAAAGTACGAGGCGCCTGAACGTTGATTGTTGTATAACCGTTAAAGTACAATTCGTCTGTAAGGTTGTTTACTTTTAATGAAACTCTGTATTTAGGCTGATCGTAGTACAAAGCAGCGTTAATTACAGCGTAAGATGGAAGTTCGAAAGTTTCAGTTCCGCTGTTGTAGATATACGTAGCGTCTCCGTAGTTACCTCCAAATCCTAAACCTAAACCTTTGAATGCAGCATTTTGTAAATTATAGCTGATCCAGTAGTTAATTAAGTTTTCTGGTCCTGCAGTTACTGGTCTTAATCCGTTTAATTTAGAATCGTTGTTTGAGTAACCCACAAGAAGGTTTAATCCTGGAATTGGGTTTGCTGTAACTTCTAATTCAAAACCTTTACTGTATTGAGTTCCGTTTTGTACACTTGCGTTTGGTAAACTTGGATCTGCAGTCACAATATCTTTTACTTTAATATCGTAGTAGCTAAGCGTAGCGCTTACTTTGTTTTGGAAAGCATTTACTTTAATACCTCCTTCAAACTGGTTTGCTCTTTCCGGATCAAATTTTTGCATTTGAAGAGCACCTCCAACATTTGCATTGATGTATCCAATATTTGTAAAACTATTTTGGTAGTTACCAAAAACAGAAACCTGATCTTTTATTACTTGATACACTACACCAAATTTTGGAGAAAATGCATTTTGTGAAAAATCACCTGCTTTTTGACCTGTAGTATCATCTGTAGTTCCTTGGTTATCATAATGATCAAAACGTACCGCTGCAGAAACAATTAAACTTTCTGTAATGTTAATAGCATCTGCAACATAAGCACTATAGGTTGAAAGCGCGCTGTTTGTTTTATAATCAAATCCGTTTACAAATTGAGCATTTACAGCCGTTGGATTAAAGTTATTATAAGTTGGTGCTGCTCCTGTATAACTTATTTTATCAAAATCTTCACCTGGAAGAAGTCTGTATCCTAATCTGCTTGTTGAATGGAATAAATCACCACCAACTAAGAAACGGTTTCTCATGCTTCCGAAAAGTAAAAAGTCACCATTAAAGTTCTGCTGGAATTCAATTGCATTGTCTTTTCCGTTAGCATTCCATGCATTTCTAGATAAACTTTCGTTTGGTAAAAGATAGAACCAAGTCTGTGGTCCAGAAGCTCTGTTAGATGTACTGCTGAATACAGACTGAGAAGTCCACTCATCAGAAATTTTATAATTTGCCTGAGCAAAAACGTTGAATGTTTTTGTATTTGTTATGAATTCGTCTCCCCAAAATGATCTTTTGAAATCCATTTTAAGATCTTTTGCATTGTTAAATCCTATGTCAGCAATTGATACTCCAAACGGAAGATAGATTAAAGGCATACCTGAATTATTTTGGTCACCAATTTCTGCATCAAGAGATAAAGTCAATTTATCGTTTACTTTATAAGAGAATGATGGCGCCACAAAGAAACTTCTTGAAGAACCATAATCCTGAAAAGTATTCGTATTGTTATAAGAAGTGTTTAATCTAAATAATGCTGTATTATCATCGTTTAATGGTGTATTGATGTCAGCAGAAACACGGTTAAATCCGTAGCTTCCTGCCTGATAAGCAATCTCTCCCCCAAAAGTTTCATACGGTTTTTTAGTTACACGGTTAATTAAACCTCCGTAAGAAGAAAGTACGTTTCCAAATAATGTAGCAGAAGGTCCTTTGATAACCTCAATTCTTTCAAGGTTAGCAGCATCAGAATTACTGTTTACTTTTCCTGCAATACCATTTCTTACTAAACTTTGAGTTGTAAATCCACGTAATGAATACCAAGAACCTCCATCACCTGCACGGTTAGTAGCTCCCCATAATTGGTATAAACCCGGAACATTTTTCAACGCTTCGTCTTGATTGGTTACCAATTGGTCTTTCATTAACTCTTTAGTAACTACGTTGTAAACTTGTGAGTTTTCAAGGTTTTTAACCTGCATTCTTGATACGTATTCACTTTCTGATTTTGTGTATTTGTTTGCATTTCCTTTTACAAATACTTCAGTAAGGTTTTCTGATGTAGTAATTAATGTAAAATTTTCTACAATTTCATTAGCTGAACTAACGGTAATGCTTTTTTCTTTTGATGAAAATCCTACTGCCGAAACTCTTATAGTATAAGTTCCAGGCTTAACATTTTTTATTTCGTAATTTCCCTGCGCATCAGTTGTAGTTCCAACACGTGTTCCTTTTAGAGTTACTGAAACATTATCTGCAGCTTCATTAGTCGATAATGAAATCATACCTTTAATGGTAGCCGTTTGTGCGAACGAAGTTACACTTGTAAGCAGCATTAAGCAAAAGCTTAACAACGGAAGTAATATTTTTACCTTCATTTTATTTAGATTTATTTTGAATAAGGCAAATTTATAGGTTGTGTTAAACTATACCAAATTATTTTTATTTATTCCAGATAATAATGCATTTCATTAAGTTTACATCAGATTTAACAGTTTTTTAATTCCAAAAAAATAAAATTCACATTTTTTTTACAGATTTTACTATGTGAGCATAATAAAAAGAGATGCCAAAAACAGCTTTCTGGCATCTCTAAAGAAGTATTTTTTCCTAAAAAGGTACTATTTACAGTTATTTTTTTGGCGGCACTAAAACTATATTAGGTTTTGGAGCCGGATCCATAGCTGCTCCCATATAAAAACTGGTATGCGGCGGCTGGTTATAACCAACATTCTGCCAGGCAATACTTAATCGATATTGAGGATCGTGCATTAAAGTGTACTGTTTTACCTGGGTTGGAATTATCGTAGAATAAATCCTAAGTTCTTTATTGTCTTCCGATCTTAAAATTAATTCTTCCCGCCAATCTCCCAGAATATCTGCAGAAAGTGCCGGAGTTGATTTTGTTCCGTTATTAGAAACTGCTCCTTCTGCCGTAAACAATCTTCCTGAATTGTATTTGTCAATATAGTTAGAATTTAAAAATTCTCTCGAAGTATCGCCATCCCAATAAATTAAAAAATTAGTCGAACTTGGTGCTTTACCAATGTTATTCCCTTTCATATCATGCAGATAAGGCGAGCCAGACCACCAGCACTGCGCTCCTTTTCGGGTCGCATCAATATTATCTGCAACACCCCGGCCTACATCTTCATTAAGAGAACCTGTAAACAGTACTTTTCCGTCTTTGGCAGAAAACAGAGTTACACCCGGCCCCGTTGTACCGTTTTCGATTTCATGAATGCCAAAAACTTCCAGACCCGGAATATCAAGATCAAGATCAGAAACATGAATTGCGTCTCCGTGCCTGAAACCCGTTGTGTACAAACCTTGTCCGTTGTCATCAACACACATCGATCCATAGATTATTTCATCTTTTCCATCATTGTCAACATCGGTAACCGTCAAATTATGATTTCCCATTCCCGAATAGGGATTTTCAGCATCTTTACTGTCGAAAACCCATTTTGAAGTCAGTTTTTTATTTTTAAAATCCCAGGCTGCCAAAACTGTTCTGCCGTAATAACCACGGCACATTACAACACTGGGATGAACGCCGTCGAGATACGCAATACAGGCAAGAAAGCGATCCATTCGGTTTCCTTTCGTATCGTTTCCTCCGCTTCCTCCTCTTCCGCCCCAGCCTGCTAAATCGCCTCGCTGCGGAATATAATCTATAGTAGTAATCAATTTTCCTGTTCTTCCGTCAAAAACCGAAAGATATTCCGGGCCTTTTAAAATCTTGCCATACGTTTTAGAATCAGGATCGCGGTCAACCCAGTCTTTTGAAGCGTCTCCAACCACATTTCCTTCACTGTCCGTTGTTCCGTCGGCAGTTTTACAGACCAGTTCAGCAAAACCGTCACCGTCTAAATCATACACCATAAACTGCGTATAATGTGCGCCTTCGCGGATGTTTTTTCCAAGATTGATCTGCCATAAAAACGTTCCTTCTAAAGTATACGCCTGAAATATAGGCGGATCTGTAATTCCGGTTTGAGAATTATCATGTCCTCTTCCAGTCATGTGAACTATTAATTCATATTTTCCGTCTCCGTTTAAATCGCCAACAGAAACATCATTTGCCGTATAGCCTTCAATTTCTTTTAATTTAATAGATAAATATTGTTTATCTGAGGCATTCGCCGGAATTGTAAAACTTCCTGAAGCTTCAGATTCTTTTCCTTTTAAAACCGTTTTTACAAACCAGGTATTTTCTTCTTTGGCATTGGCTTTGGCATCAATAAAATTAGCTGCGCCTGTAATGGGTTTTTCATTTAATAAAACTGCTTTTTGAGTACCGCTTTTTCGATACAGATTAAAAGCAAGATCATCAGGATCGGTTCCTAAAACCCGCCAGCTGATAAAAAACTGTCCTTTATCTTTTATGGCGATGATACCTCGGTCTAAGTTTTCCATTTGTCTTTGGCTCAAAGCTTTCAAACTCACCAAAAGCAATAAAAAGAGAATATATTTTTTCATAGAATTTATATTGAATTGTGGTTAGTTGTTTTGCACAGATTTTATTAATCTCGCAAAGCCGCTAAGACGCAAAGTTTTTTTAATAAAAAGTTTGGCTGCTCTGCACCTTAGCTATAAAAAAACTTAGTCTCTCAGCACCTTAGAAACTTAGAACCTAAAAAAACTAAAACATCTTCTTAAACCCTTCGCTTTTAATTTTCCATGTTCCATCTTTTGGAAAGCCCGGATTTTCACCTTCAGATCCGTCCCAGCCGGCGCACATCATGGCAACTGCCGTCAGAATTCCGCCGTTACCCGGAAGATAAAGTGTTAATCGTTCTGCCTGATAATTATGCCCGTTTTTTAAATACGTATTTGTCGTTACCTTCATAAAAAGAGCATCAACTGCTTTGTCTGGCATATTCAATCGTGCTGCCGACATCGCTGTCATGGGGAAATCCCAGCCCCAGGTTTTATCCCAGGACCACGTTTTCCAAACCAAATCAAAAGTATTTTTCATGATTTTTTTATCCAAAAGAGACGTTTCAGGAAGCATTCCAAACGTTCCTAAAACCGATGGATGATCTGTTTTAAATTCAGGATTGGTATAGGAATCTGTCGCGCTTTCTGTTGCCAGATACAAATTATCAGCAACTGGAAGTTTTGATAATTTGGCCAAAACCGTTTCCCATTTTTCGGGTACTTTTTGGTTTAGTTTTTTCTTCCATTCGATTGCTGTTTTCAAAGCCCAGTTCCAATATGCCAATTCATACGTTGGATTAAAAGTTTCCATTGCTTTAAAACGTTCCTGAGCCGGAATTACACCAGGACCTAAAACATAACGATCTGTTTTAGAATCATAATTCGCAAACGAAGCCATAAAATCGGCTGTTGCAAAAACACGTTCGCTGTATAAATTTAAGGTCGAATTTGTTGGTTTTGCTCTGTACATTAATTCAGCATACGTGATAAAATGCGGCTGCTGCCAAATTAAAAATGAACCTACAGACGATGGACTTTCGTTTCCGTCTGCATCAACCATTTTCTGCCATCTTGCACCTTCAAAACCTTGTCTTTTGGCAATATTTTTAGCTTTATCAAAAACCTTTTGATACCACGGAAGACTTTTTTCTAATAATTCAGGACGGTTCCAAAGCGCAAAATGAACGCCGTGCCACCAGTGCATTTCTAAATGCGGTTTTCCATACCAGCTGTTATACGTTAAACCTGTTTCCTGAGGCGGTACTTTTCCCGTACACTGCAGTTTCGTAAGATATTGTGATAAAATAATTCTGCGTTCCAGTTCATTTGCGCGAGGATCTGTACTTCCCGAAAAATCAACCGCTGCACCGCTGTTCCAGAATTTTTCCCATCCTTTTATACTGCTGTTTTGAATGTCTGCAAAAGAAGAATTTTTAACCGATTTTTTCTCTGCCAAAGCAAAAAGAGCACTCAACTCTAATGTATTGGTATTCGATGCTTCAACAACAAAATAATGATCTGATGTTTGTTTAATCTGTGCGTTTCCTTTCCAGTTAAAATGAACGTTGTATGAAATACTATCCATAACGTGAGTTACAACCGCTTCTGTTTTTGATTTTTCAGTCAGAGTGCTTTTATAATCCTGTTTGCCTTCCCATTTTGTTCCCATATCGGCCCAGTCTCCGGTTGGAAACGGAATTCGAAGACTTATTTTTAAACGTTTCTGCTGTAATAAATCCGATTTTACTTTTACGCCTATCTCGTCTTTTTCCTGATGTGAAGCAGTTAAAACGGTTACCGGAGTTCCTTCAATTTCAAAATAACTTTCGATTTCTCCTGTCCAGACATTTAACTTTTGCGAAATCGCTTTTACATCTGAAGGTTTTGCCGGACTTCCGTCTTTCTTTGTAATCTCAAAACCTAAATTTCCAAGCTGCAATAAATGCGGATTCTGTCTGAACCAGTTTACAGCTTCTACTTTTCGTTTGGGTTCTTTTATCTGAACCGTGTATGAAATGTCTCTTCCGTATTGTTTGTAATCTCTTAAGGTTTCAGAAAACTTATAATTATTCGTGTTTTTATAACTGTCCCAGCCCCATTCCGACTGTGTTCCAAGCGGAATTCCGTTTTGATATTCTTTCGGAAAAGTCTGCAGTCCGGTTGCATCAACCGTAAAAGCAAAAGCGCCGTTCCCTACCGTTAAAGAAGCCAGAGTATCAATAGCCGAAAGTTGAACGTTATGCCTTGTTACCAAAGCCTTTCGATCGATTTTCTGTGCAAAAAGCGAAACCGAAAATAAGAATACGGTTATGAGTTGATAGTTTTTCATGTGGTTATTTTGTTTTGATAGTTTTTAAAGTTTCAGGTTTCTTGAAATGTTTTTTTAACCGCAAAGCACGCAAGTTTTTTACTTAACAATGGTTTATAAATCGCAAAGTTCGCAAAGCCTTATCTACACAAAGCTTGTCCCTTTGCCCCTTTGCCCCTTTGTTACTTTGTCCCTTTACCTACAATCATCTTATTAAAGTCACACTCATCAAACCAATCACAACATCATTTGCAATAGTTTTCAGAGTCAGGTTTTTCAATGTTTTATTTTTATCCAAAGGCAGTTCTAAAATCGTTCCTGCTCCGCCATCAACTCCATTATTACTAAATCCTTTTATGGTTTTAAAATCCTTAAAATCTCTCGAAATTTCTCCTGTTTTAAAATAAACCCTTGGCGGTTTTGGAGCATCGGTTGTAAAGGCAAGCCCGTCTGTAAAATAATCCTGTTCAATCGGCCACCAGTTTTCCGGATTTTTTAAGGGGAGAATTTCAGAAGTTCCGTCTGTATATTCTATTTTGATTTCTCCGTTTACAATTCGGCTCTGCATAGGATTTGTAGTTCCGGCCAGCATAAAATAAGCTCGTGAAGCTTTTCCGTTTAAAGGGATATTAATACTTTCAGGAAAATTATCCCACATAGACGTAAAGATTATATTTTTCTGATTTTGATCAGAAGGCGTTTGAAACGGGATTCCGTTTGGAGTTACAATCTGCCCTGTTTGTTTTGCTTTTTCACGCAGCCCTTTATCATCAATTTGAACCGAAACATTTGGATAACACCAATTTCCAATTCCTTGTTTTGGTAATTGTAAGGTTACAGTTTTAGGTCTTGGCGACAAATATTCATAATTAAAAATATCGGTAACTTTTGCATTAAAAAACGGAGCAAGAGAAATCGTCTCTAACCGTGCGGATTTATCCAAAGGTTTATTCCAATCTGTAACCGTTTCATTTGATTGTTTTTCTGCTTTTGCATTGAAATGAATTGGCTGCCACCAAGAGAATTCTCCTTGTTTTACTTCTATAAAAAAGACTTTACTTCCCGCCGAATTCACTTTTGCTTTAAGCGAATCATCTGTTTTTGAAACAGCACTCAAAACCTGCTGCGGATCATAAACAGATATTATTTTGGCTTTTGAGGTATTGATTTCTAAAGCTTCATTAAAAGCATAATTTTCTTTTGATACGATTTCTTCTAAAGAATCTCCTTTCCATGTAATCTGAATATCATAATTGGAACTATACGGAACCTCAATACTTATTTTTGCTTTTCCGATGTTTTCTGAAACCGATTTCCATGATACTGATTTTCCGTTTACCAAAATATTCTCAACAGCTTCAAAATTGGCATTCAAAACCAATTTTAAATTCATTTTAGCCGAAAACTGATTCTTTATTATATAGGTATCTTTTTTATTTTCTCTTTTAAAATCAATTGAAACATCCGGAATTTCTAATGAAGCCTCATTCCATTTTTCTGGAAAACCGGGTTTTATAGTTAAAATTTCATTTAAAGCATCGGGCTGAATCCCGAAAAGTCCTTCAACTAAAGTTCGTGAAGCCATGCCAATTGGGTCAGCAAAATCGCGGTACAATTCGCCACGCATCGCATCCTGAAATAGTAACTGTTCGAAACCGCCCGGAGAAGCGCCCAAATACATACTTTCGATCAAAGCACTTTCCCACATTGTATAGGCTTTTTCAAATTGTCCGCCCTGCCAGAACGCCAGCGAAGTATGCAATTGCTCCGCCAGCGCCACATTATTGGTCGACCACGTATAAGGCTGCCAATTAGTCGTACTGATAACGTACAAGTCTTTTTTGTCTAATCCTTCTGCATTAATTGGAATATGCGGAATCTGATTGCTCACATAATCGAGCATTTGATAACTCTCAAACGGATTCGATAATTCTGAATCGATAGTATGATAAATACTCCACACTCCCGGTGTATCGTGCAGTATTCTATTTCCTAAAGCATCTTTGTATTCAGCAAAAATGCCTTTTTTCGGAATCCAAAGCTGGTTGTTTGCGGCTTTTAAAATTTTGTCTGCTTCTTTTTCAAAAGGCACGGCATCAATGTTTATTTTTTTTGCCAGTTCAGCCGCCATTTTATTCGCATAATAATTATAAGCTGAGGAATGAATTACACCGCCGCCACTGTATTGCAAAGCATCGCTTGCCCAGATAGAAGCATAAGCATCATAAAGTCCGTCATTATCCGGATCAAAATTTCGCTTTTCCCATTTTAAATGTCGTTCAATTGTCGGCCACATTTCTTTTAAGAAAGCCGTATCGCCCGTCCATTTAAAATGGCGGAACATTTGATCGAAAAAAACCAGATTCATATCATAATGATGCGCCACATTGTTCTTATTTGGACTTCGGCTTATGTAACCGCTGCTGAACATTGACGTTCCTATTTCTTCTTTTTGTCGAGCCAGATTTTTTTCTTCATCAAAAACAACAGGACCGCTTTCCGGCGAGGTTACCTGCGAATTGCTGTAACTTGTAAAATGCGTTTTGGCTCTGTCGTGCCAGCCCAATGGATCTGCCGTATAAGCACCTCGCCATGCATTTAAATACATTCGCCACGCAATGGCACCGTGAAGATAGGCCGGACTTTCCCAAATTCCGTCAGAAGCAATAGCAAGTGCAGAACCCAGCGTGTTAATATAAGTATCAGGCGTTTTTACCTTTATTCTATTGGCTAAAAGATGTGTTGCCGTAACCGATTTTTCATAAAGTCCGGCAATCGTTTTTTGTGTGTAATTGACTTTTGAAACCTCAGGAACAAACAACCAGTAATTGCCTTTTTCTGAAACTGAACTTATTTTCCCGCTTATTAAAGGCAGTGTTTCCGCCTTAGAATTAAAAAGCTCTAAAGGTTTATTCTGAATATTGGCATCAGCTAAACGAACATCAGAATTTGGAAAGAAACCGCTCAGACTTTTATTATTTCCTGTTTTTTGTTTGTTGCTTTCAGAACCATAATCCAAAAGGAAAGATTCTTTTTTAAGCGTATATTTATTATTGAGGCAGTAATTGGGCTGTAAATAAAAAACCGATTCCGGATCTGCGCCAATATCACCGTCACGACTGAACTTTTTACCTGTTGCTCCGCCAAAAGCCCAGATTAAATTGATGTTTTTAGATATTTTTTGACCATACACTTTTACAATAAAACCTTCGCTTTCTTTTAATGCCACAACATCAATAAACAATTTACTTCCTTCTAAAATAGGATCTTCAATGGTATATTGCATCGTTCCCAAAACATAGCGTGTATCAATTTTTGCCGCTTCGGTAATCCATTTACTTTCTTTTCCGTTTGACAATCCTAGTTTAAAATTGCCTCCCATTCCGGGCATATACATGGCAAATTCCGGTAAATCTCCGGTTTCAACTCTAAATCCGGTATTTGAACCGTAAAGGGCGCGGTTAAATTTTCGGGTTCCGTTTTTTAAAACAAAACTATTGCCTTTGGGTGCATAATGTATTTTACGAATGGGTGTTTTTTCCTGACCAAAAACGATCATAGTCGAAGTCAGAAATAAGCCCGCTAAAGTGCAAATAGTTCGTTTTTTAATTCCCATAAAATTCAAAAAATTGACAATTATTTAAATTTGAATAATAAAATTAATACCTGATTATTTTATCAATTCAATAATACAGATGCAATTTCTTTGTTTTTTTGTGGGATAGTATCCTGTACCTACCTGATTTTAGAAATTTAAAAAATGTATTAATTTTTAGAATTATCTAATATTTTTTAACATCATAGTACAGGATACAATATAAAAATGGATCAAGTAGATTTGAAAATACAATTTCTTTTTGAGCCTGAATTTTAATAAAAAACAAATGCAGAAAAGAAGTTTTTAAACCACGAAATACTAACCTGTTTTAAAGTCCGAATCCACTCTATGCTTTCAAAAAAACCAATCAGAACTTTATTTTTTCTCTTACATTGTTTTTTTATTATTCCGAATATAAAAGCACAAAAAACAGATAAAATTTACCTTTCAGGAAAAGATTTTGAGCATCCTGTTCAATGGGATTTTTATTGTACAGATGGAAACAATAGTAATGTATGGTCTAAAATAAATGTGCCTTCGCAATGGGAACTGGAAGGTTTTGGCGAATATACGTACGGACGCTGGTACAAAGAATTAAACCAGAAAGAGCCCAGCAAGGAAGAAGGCTTATATAAATATGATTTTGAAATACCGCTTGATTATAAAAACAAAACTATTCTAATTGCTTTTGGCGGAGCAATGACGGATACAGAAGTAAAAATTAACGGGAAAACTGCTGGACCCATACATCAGGGAGGTTTTTACGAGTTTAAATATGATATTTCATCACTTTTAAAATTTGGTTCTAAAAATACTTTGGAGGTTCATGTTTGGAAACATTCTGCTAATAAATCAGTAAATAATGCTGAAAGAAGAGCAGACTGGTGGCTTTTTGGCGGTATTTATCGTCCCGTTTGGCTAGAAGTTTCTCCAAAAACACATATCGAAAATATTGCGGTAAATCCAAAAATGGACGGATCAATTACGGTTGATTTAAATCTGCAGCAAATTCCAAAAAATACGCTTTTAGAGGTTTCACTTTCAGGTAAAAATGGAGAAAATTTCCCTGCTTTTACTTTTCCGCTTAAAGCGAAAAATACAAAAAAAACAATAACTGCGAAATGGGAAAACATCAAACCGTGGAATCCAGAAACGCCAAACTTGTACAATTTAAAACTGGTTTTAAAACAAAATGGAGCTGTACTTCATGAATATGACACCAAAATTGGTTTTAGAACTTTAGAGTTTAAAAAGAAAGACGGCATTTATGTAAACGGTACCAAAATTATTATGAAAGGTATTAATCGTCATTCGTTTTGGCCGGAAGGCGGACGAAGCACGAGCAAACGTATCAGCGAGCTGGACGTTCAATTAATTAAAGACATGAATATGAATGCCGTTCGCGGGCATTATCCGCCTGACGATCATTTTCTGCAAGTCTGTGATTCGCTCGGTCTTTTTGTTTTAAACGAATTGGCGGGCTGGCAGAATTCGTATGATACCGAAACCGGAACTAAACTGGTTAAAGAAATGGTCGCACGCGATGTCAATCATCCATCAGTTATTATTTGGGATAACGGAAATGAAGGCGGCTGGAATAATGAAGTCGACAAAGTTTTTGCCGAAAATGATCCGCAGAAAAGGATTGTCATTCATCCGTGGGCCGATTTTAACGGCTGGGACACACATCATTATCCTACTTATTTAACGGGAATGCATCGTTTCAATTCTGGTGAAAACGTGTTTTTTCCAACCGAATTTATGCACGGAACGTATGATAACGGACACGGCGCGGCGCTGGAAGATTTCTGGAATCGGTACAAAGAAAGTCCGCTTTTTGCCGGAGGTTTTATGTGGGCAATGCTCGACGAAGCGGTAAAACGTTCGGACTGGAAAGGCGAACAAAAATTTGACTCTAAAGGTTCTTTAGCAGCCGACGGAATTCTTGGACCTCATCGTGAAAAAGAAGGCAGTTATTTTTCGGTTAAAGAAATTTGGGCACCAATTCAGTTTCAGCCCAAACAAATTACAGATTCCTTTGATGGTTCTTTTTTGATTACCAATGATTATTTGTTCAGTAATTTAAATTCCTGTAAAATGGAATTCAAAGTTTTAAAATCTGAAAATGATGTTTTGTATTCTAATAAAACAGCTCAGGAAATAAGCCGTGGAAAAATTGAAATTCCGAGTATTGATCCGGGAGAAACCCGAAAAATAAAATTTGATGTACCGCAAAATTTCTTTGAAGGTGATATTTTATCGATTACGGCTTTTGACCAATTTAATAAAGAAATTTATACCTGGACCTGGCCTATTCATAAAGCGGGTTTTTATGTTTCTAAATTTCTGGCGGTTCAAAATACAAAAGCAAAAGCTTCGGTAACTAAAACCGATTCTGAAATCACTTTAAAAGGAAATGATGTTACGGTAATTCTAAATACTTTCACGGGAGAAATTCAAAAAATAAGCAATAAAATGGCTGTAATTCCGCTTACGAATGGTCCTCGCCCAATTGGCATGAAAGCCAAATTAAAAGATATTCAGATTTCTCAGGAAGCTGAAAAAGCAATCTGTATTGTAAATTATTCAGGCGGATTATCTTCTATAAAATGGATTATGGAAGCTGACGGGAGATTTAAAATGGAGTTATTGGCTTTAAAAAATGCTTCTGGAGGTGAAGGTTTTGACGGTGCTTTTTTTGAGGATAAAATCAATGCTTTTGGTATTACGTTTCGTTTTCCTGAGCAAGAAGTTACAGGAATTAAATGGTTTGGAAGAGGTCCGTACAGAGTTTGGAAAAACAGAATTAAAGGAACCACATACGGATTTTGGGAGAAGGAATACAACAATACGATTACGGGAGAAAGTTTTGAAAACCTGATCTATCCTGAGTTTAAAGGGTATCACGCGAATTTATTGGGTGCCAGTTTAAAAGCCGGAACCTCATCGTTTAAGGTTTTCAGCGAATCTGATAATTTATTTTTGAGATTATTTACACCTGATTTACCTAAAAATGGTTTTCCTGGAAGTTCTCCCCAGCCTGATTTTCCCGAAGGCGATATTTCGTTTATGTATGAAATTCCGGCTATGAGAGATTTTAAACCTTTGGAACAGCAAGGTCCGCAAAGCCAGCCCACAAACATCCGAATTAAAAAAGGCGACGACGGAATAAAAATGGATTTATGGTTTGATTTTAGAAACTAAATTTTGCTTTAGGTTGAAAAAACACAATATCATTTAACCGCAAGGTTCGCAAAGATTTACGCAAGGTTCGCAAAGTCTTGCGTGCTTTGCGCTATTTCAAAAATAGTTTAAAAAAACTTTGCGAACCTTGCGGTTAAATAAAATCATTCCACAACTCACAATTCACAACTCACAATTCACAATTAAAAAAAAACATGAAATCACTTAAAATACTTTTCTTTTTATTTCTGGCTGTATTATTCTTCAATTTTACACCAAAACAATACAACAAACCCACTCTTTTTATGATTGGTGATTCTACCGTAAAAAACGGAAAAGGCAACGGCGCTGGCGGACTTTGGGGCTGGGGAGATTTTATTGGGCAGTTTTTGGATACAACCAAAATTAATGTAGAAAATCATGCTTTGGGCGGTACCAGCAGCAGAACTTTTCAGGATAAAGGTTTATGGAATGCGGTTTTAAATAAACTAAAAAAAGGGGATTATGTTTTAATTCAGTTTGGACATAATGATGACGGACCTATAAATGACAGTCTGCGTGCTCGCGGCACTATAAAAGGGATTGGAAACGAAACTCAGGAAATTGATAACATTCTCACCAAAAAACACGAAATCGTACACAGTTACGGCTGGTATATTCAGAAAGTAATTCGCGAAGCAAAATCAAAAGGCGCGATTCCGATTGTGTGTTCGCCAATTCCGAGAAATGACTGGAAAGATGGAAAAGTGCCCCGCAATGATGCTTCATACGGTTTATGGGCGAAACAAATTGCCGAAAAAGAGAAAGTTACGTTCATCAATTTGAATGAGAAAATGGCGCTTGAAATGGAAAAATCAGGTGAAGAAAAGGTTACGGGTACTTATTTTTATAAAAAAGACCATACGCATACTTCTTCAAAAGGCGCTGTTTTGTCTGCTTCAATAATTATTGAGGAATTGAAAAACAGTAAAAATTCATTAAAAAACTACATTTTAAAAAATCCAAAAATTGTGCTGCCAGTTAAAAACAAAGTCTTTTTAATTGGCGATTCTACTATGGCCGATAATGGAAATCCGGATGCTGTGGGCTGGGGCGTTGTGTTTCCTAAATACTGCGATACTACCCGAATTGAAGTAATTAATAAAGCAAAAGGCGGCCGAAGCAGCAGAACGTTTGATTATGAAGGTCTTTGGGATGAAGTCAAAAATCAGTTACAGCCGGGAAATTTAGTTTTGATTCAATTTGGGCATAATGATGCCGGCGCGGTTGACAAGGAAAAATTCAGAGGTTCTTTAAAAGGAATTGGCGATGAAACGCAGGAAGTGATTCGTCCTGATGGTTCAAAAGAAATCGTTCATACTTTTGGCTGGTACATGACGAAGTTTATTCGCGAAGCTAAAGCAAAAGGTGCGATTCCGATTGTTTTGAGTTTAACGCCAAGAAACGAATGGCCAAACGATAAAGTAGAGCGCAGAACGGATACTTATATTAAATGGTCTAAAGAAATTGCTGAGAAAGAAAACGTGTTTTATATTGACTTAAGCGAGGCTGTGGCTCAAAAATATGAGGCTTTGGGAAAAGAAAAGGTAAAAGTATTTTTCCCAAAAGATCATACGCATACAGGCATTGAAGGTGCTGATTTGAATGCTTTAACTGCAGCGGAATGTATTAAGAAGAATTATGAATTATGAATTGTTAATTGTTAATTATAAATTGTCAATTATTAATTATGAACTTTGCGTTATTTAACTATATCTGAAAAAATCTGGCGTGCTTTGCGGTTAAGTAATGGAAATTAAAACAAAATTCTAATTCCACTTAAACCCATAAAAAAACCTCGTCGAGGGACGAGGTTTAGTTGTATTATTTTTTTGATTCTTCGATAGAAACTTTTCTGAACTCTTTCAAAAGTTTTTCGATTTCTAAAGTAGCTTTACGTGCTCTTGGTCCTGCAGCTTTGATACCTTTTTCAGTTAAAGATTCAGCTTCTGCTTTGAATGTTTCAATTTCGGCGTTGATTTTTACTAATAGATCTTTCATGCTTATAATTATTAAATTAAGGCGCAAAAATAGAAACTTGCCTGAGAGTTACAACATATTTGCTGTTAAAATTATCATTGTTTTTTAAGTCTAAATTTAACTAAAAGTTTACGCTTCAAATTTTTGAAAATTTTCCTTTTACAATAAACTATTAATCAGACATTTACTAACAAAATTAAAATCACAACCATTACTGAAGGCTTTACATTGAGGCATAAAATATTTTTTACTAAACTTTTAAAAGTGTTAAAAAACATAAGATTTTGGCTTAAAATCCTGTATACCGAATTGAGAATGTGCGGAAAAATTACTCGATTAACTGCTTATTCACGTAGACATTCTTAAATTCAACACCTTTTATTACGCTTTTATCAATATTCGTTTTTACGGTTTCGATATTTAAATTTTCAAATGTAAAATTGGTTAAACGAACATTCGGATCGTTTTCGACTCCGTAAAATGTATCACATTTTAGATTGATATTTTTCAGCGTTACATTATCTCCGTAAGATAACGGAATATCAGGACGGCCTTTTAAATCAAAAAACTGTTTCCAGGCAAAAATCGCCAGACCAGTTTTGGCCTGCCCTTTTATATCTTCTACTCGTATGTATTCGTATCGCTGCGGTGTATCGGGACGCATTTTAAGCCATAACATTCTCGAAGCTCCGTCTATCTTGCAGTTTCTCATAATTACATTTCGGTTATGGATCGATTCACTTCCATTTGTTAAGGCTGAATGACAGAATCCGAAATTGCAGTCTTCTATAATAATATTCGAGTTAGGGCCGTTGTTTTTATCCTGATCGGCATAAGGGCCTTTTCCTCCTTTTAAGGCAATGGCATCGTCGTTAACGGACATATAACAGCCTTTTACCAAAAAGTTATTGCAGATATCAATATCTATAGCATCTGTACTTGGTGCTTTAATTTCGATGTGCGGCGAAAAAATATACAAATCAAGCAGTTTCACATTATTGCATTTATAAAAGTGATTGGTCCAGAAACCGGAATTGATCAGTTTTACATCCTGAAACTGTACGTTATTGGAATTCCACACAAAAACTAATCTTGGCCTTGAAACTTCTAGATTAGTGCATTTTGGGTTTTCTTTGCGTCGTTCCCAAAAGGCTTCCCAGTATTTTTTTCCATTTCCGTTTATTGTCCCTTTTCCTGAAATCGAGAAATTATCAACATTATAGGCATTTACAAGTGCAGGAAAATAATCCAGGTTCTGTCCTTCCATCCTTGATGGCATAATAGGGAAATCGGCAATATTATCTGATCCTTTTAAAACGCCTCCTTCTGATACATACAAAGCTGTTTTGGGTTTAAAGAATAAGGCGCCGCTTAAAAAAACACCTTTTGGAATCACGATTACTCCTCCTCCATTTGCCGAAGCTTTATCAATTACTTTTTGTATGGCAGTGGTCTGGATTTTAGTACTGTCTTTACTTACTCCAAAATCGGTTATGGTGTATTTTTTTCCTAAATCTTTCAGCTGAATTTTCGAATATTCTTTAAACCAATTCGAGATCGGACTTCCGTCAGGAAATGTGTCATTAGTGTAATTCTGCGAAATTGCCGTTTGAGCAAAGGCAATAACACAGAATATAATTTTTAAGATGGTTTTCATTGGGTTAGTTGTTAATTTTGTGGTTATTGAACTTTGTCAAAGTTTCAAGCTTTGACAAGGTATTGCATTTGTGTTATCTCATTATTTTACCTCAACTTTTACTTTTGCAGATAATTGTTTGGCAAGAGTTGTTACATAACTGGTAAAATAAGCCGAATCCTTAAAGCCTTTGTCTGCGCTTAGTTCCCAGCCGGCTATTGGGTAATAACTTATCTGCTGGTTGTTTTTAGCAGAAGTTTTTATTAAATACGAATCTGTCAGCTGTCCTTTTTTGGGTGCTTCTATATATCCTTTATAAAGATCTTTTGGAAATAGTATGGCTGTTCCTAAAATCCACTGGCGTTCGTAGGTTAATTTATCATGCTGAATAAGGCATACAAAATCTCCTGAATCGATTACCTGCAGCGGATTTTGGTTGTTAATGTTAGAAAGGGTAATTAAAACAATATCATTGTCTTTTAAACCGTTTACAGAAACGGTATTTTTATAACCGTACATTCCCGGCCAGATTGAAGCGGTTTCTTCTGCCTGATATTTATTTCCTGAGGCTTCCCAATTTTCGTATTTATAATTTAAAACTGAATTTTCAGGGCCTTCGCTTACAATTTTAAAAGTCGTTTTCTCAATATTATTTACAGTATCGTTGGCAAGAATTCCTAACCGGTGTAATTTATTGTCGCTCGTTAATAAAGCAAAACCTCCTAATCCTGATGAGCTTCCTACCGGAAAAATGTCCCTGCCCCAGTCGAGCATTACGTGATAATTGTCTTCAACTTCTCCTTTGATGTTTATCCCTACATCTTCTGGTGTAATTCCGGGTGTTTTTTTACCAAAAACGTCTTTACAGTTTCTTCCGTCCAGATAATGCCTGAAACCTACTTTATCATTTTCCCAAGTTGGTCCGTCGGTTTGGTATTTTTGGTAACCGAGTTTTTTAAGAACCTGATTTGCTAATAAAACTTCTTGAGTATCGGGATGAACCGGCAGATTCTTCCCCTCTCTTTTTCCAAATCTGGCACTTGTTCTTATCGTGAATTTCGGATCAATATCTGACCAGCTCAAAACGGCTTTCTTTTCTTCTTTTGGAGCAAAATCAGTTACCAGAAACAATTCGTCCCATTTTCCATCGCCGTCTAAATCATTTACCTGAGCCGGAATTGTATCGTTTTTATAAATTAAAATTGGATATTTTCCTGAATCATTTTGTGAAGAAAGCTGTTTTCTTTTTATAGCAACTGCTTTTTGAGGCAGTTCTAAGCTGGAAGTGTTTTTTAAGACAATTGTATTTCCCGTTTTTTTCTGCGCATTAGCGTTTGCAAAAACTAACATTGAAAATGCAATTGGGGCATAAAGTTTGATTGTACCTTTCATTATTTTATTACTTTTTTATTGAAAAACAATTTAATCATTTAATCTAAATGAAAAACCTCTTTTAGGGAGTTTGTTTTGGGTGAATTATCTGGATTTGTTTCCATTATATCAGACATGTGATTCCACCATTTCCGCATAAGCGGATGACTGGAAAGCTGTGAACGGTCAAAACCTGTGCTTAATTTTTGAACACCAAATAGAATTCCGGTTTCTTCATCTAGAAAAATAGAATAATCACAAATCCCGCTTTCTGAAAGCAGTGCCGTGAGTTCAGGCCAGATTTGATCGTGTCTGATTTTATATTCGGTTTCAAAACCTGATTTTACTTTCATCGTAAAAGCATTTCTAATTGTGTCTTCCATTTTTTCACTTTTAAATTATCTTAAAAATAAAGGCCGAAGCAGTTTCGTATTTTCCGCCTTGTGAAGCGGTGAACATATAGGTCGCTTTTCCGTTTTGAAACAATAACTGCGGGCGTTCGGCACGTCCGTAGCGGTTTAAATGTTTTGGCGCATCGGGCTGTTTGATATATTTATCTAAGGGCTGATAGGAAATCTGCGGGTTATTCCAGTGAATTCCGTCATCAGAATCCATATAAAGTCCGTAATCCATTCCAAAAACTCCCATATCCCGTGCCAGCATTTTAAATTTCTTGTTTTCGTACCATACAAAAGCATCTTCGCATTGTTTATTATCGCCGAGTTTTGAAAAATCAATTACGGGATTTTCCGATGATTTTATATAAGGTCCTTTGAGTGATTTAGAAACTGCCAGTCCGTATTTTCGGTTTCCTTTTACGGGAAATTTTGGATGCACATAATTTTCTGTATCCAATGATTTATAATAAAGCCAGTATTCTCCGTTTGGATGTTTTAAAAAAGAAGGATTTGTGGTCAGCAGATCGTCCCAAGAACCTGTTTCTCCCGGAAGCAGCAATGGTTGATCTGGTCGTTTCCACGGGCCGTAAAGTGAATCTGAAACGGCTAAGCCGATGCGTTTGGTATCCATTTTTCCATTGGAATTTCCCATGAAAAAAAGCGCATATTTTCCGTCTACAAAATGAATACTTGGATTATGGCAGGTTGTGGCATCCCAATAACCTTCGCCTCTTGGCGCTAAAATAGTGCTGACATATTCATAAGGACCTTCTGGTTTGTCGGCAACGGCATGGGCAATTTCTGAACCGTTTATCCAGCCGCTCATGCTTTTTGATTTTTTCCATCTCGAAAAAAAGACGTGAATTTTTCCGTCCGGACCTTCAATCGGGCTGTTGCACCAAACATAATACTCTTCAAATTCTAAAGCCCGCCCAACTGGACGGAGTTTTTTCTCAAAATCTGAAAGTCTGGGATCGTCTAAAATAGTAAGGGCTTTCGCCGAAAATGGAAGACATAATCCCATAACAGCCAAAGAATTTCCTATTATAAATTGTCTTCTATTCATTTGATCTTTGATTTTGTTTTTTTGTTTTAAACACATAGAAACATAGATTTTTAATTCTCTAAAAAAGCTCTTTAAAAACTAGTTTTTACACATAGCTCCGAAGCTTCTGCAAACTATGTTTCTATGTGTTTAAAAAATAAGCTTTACTTCTTTTCAACTATTACCCAGTCGTCTGTTCTAAAAGGAGAAGCCGGTAAATTGTCATTATTGAATAAATTGGGTTCGGGAACGGCTTTCCATGCAAAACGAACAGCTGCTGGTTCTTTTACTTTTGAAGAAGAAACGACAACAGTTTTTCCGTCAATTTTAGCATCGGCGGGATAAAAAATCTGATCTTCTCCGGCAATTTCAAATTCTTTTAAAACATCACCTGTTTTCTTTAATCCGGAATCGGCGTAATCAAAAAACAATTGTGCTTTTTGTTTCTTTATTTTCATGTGATTGAAAATCGGTCCTGAATAAACGAGTTTGTTTTCGCCATAGGTTTTCGCTCTCGCAATCAAGGCGAGTCTGTAACCTACTGTCTTTTTATCGATTGGGTGAATGTTCTGCGCGTCGCCAACATCGGTTGTTACGGCCATACCGCTGTTTGGAATTGTTTTTAATGACATTAACTGTGCTTCGCGTATTTCGGCATTTTGTCCTTTGTGCGGTGTAATTTGTACATAATAAAACGGGAAATCGCCCTGCTTCCATTCGTCTCTCCAGCTCTTTACCATTGCCGGAAACAAACTTCTGTACAAATAAGCTTTTCCGGAGTTGCTTTCGCCCTGATACCAGATTGCACCTTTTATGGTGTAGTTTACAATTGGGTGTAACATGGCATTGTATAAAACATACGAAGTTTTGTTGGGTTCTTTTTTAGGCTTTTTCAACTGTCCTTTTGGAGCGTTGGCAGCACTTGCAATTCTTTCATTGGTTAAAGCCAGATAGTAGGCTTCGAGTTTTTCCTGATGTATTTTTTCATTTTTAGCATCTTCCTGAAGAATAGGCAGAAACGCGGTTTCGTCTTCTAAAATATTTTGAGCTGTCCATGCTTCGGCTTTTGTTCCTCCCCATGAAGTCGAAATTAACCCAATTGGTACATTTAGTTTTTGGTATAAATCTCTTCCGAAAAAATAAGCAACAGCCGAAAATGTTTTGATGTTTTCAGGCGAACATATTTTCCAGTTTCCTGTAACATCTTCAAGCGGTTTTGGTGAAGCATTAAGCGCTACAGTAAATAATCTGATATTAGAGAATGAAGCGTTTTTTACTTCTTCTTCGTAATTTTTAACTCCGGTTTTCCAGGTTCCTTCTTCTCTTCCAACAGGGAAAAACATATTTGATTGCCCGGAACAAAGCCAGACTTCACCTATCAGAATATTTTTTAGTACAATTTTATTAGAAGCATTAATTGTGATATCAAAGGCTTTGTCGCTTCCGTTTGGTGTAGAAACGGCTGTTTTCCAGTTTCCTTCTGCATCGGCTGTTACCTCAACTGGATTATTTGCCCACCCTAAATTAAGAGTGATTTTTTCGTTTGGAGAAGCCCATCCCCATAAATTAACTTTGGCATTCTGCTGTAAAACCATATTATCACCAACTAAAGCCGGCAGTTTTACTTGTGCTGTTACAGAGAATTTTACACTTAAAACTAAAAAAAGAAACAGTAATTTTTTTGAGTTAATCATTGGCATTGATTTTTAAGTACATTTTAAATTTAAAATAGTTACACCAGTTATGCATCCTGTGCTTTCCTGTTTTCTGTAATACAAAAATGAAAAAAAAGCTGTCAGAAAAGACAGCTTCTTTCAAAAAAAAACAAAAAATAAAAGTGGGGCAAAATTTATTAATCGTAACCAAGATTTTGATCGTAAAGTCCAGGAACCGCTAAAATTTCTGATAACGGAATTGGATATAACAATGAATTATTATCAATAGTTCTGATTTTGTTTTCAGTATCTTCGGCCGCTTTCCAGGCGTTCATAATGGTTACCGCTTTTCCAGATCTTATTAAATCAAACCATCTTGTTCCTTCTGCAAAGAATTCTTTTCTTCTTTCGTCAAATAATTGGTCAAGTGTAATATTTGAAGCGTTTGCAGTAAGTCCGGCTCTGGTTCTTACTTTGTTTACAATATCGTCAACTTCTGCCTGAGAACCTCCTCCGCCATGCAGCGTACATTCGGCCATAAGCATTAATACATCTGTGTAACGAGTAATCATAAAATCAACTCCCCAGTCTTCACGACCGTTTCCATATCTTGCTGCATCGATATATTTTTTGAAAACCGGAAGTGTATAACTGCCTTTGTAAGTTCCTGAAGCTACGGTATAACTTGTCGCGATTCCGAAAATTTTTCTTTTATCTGATGCGGTAAACATATTCATGAATCCGTTTGAAATTGGTCTTGCTTCTAAAGCTCCTTGTGCCGATAAATTTAAAGAAGCAAAATAAGGTTCATATCCTAATTCTACCATAAAGTTACCTCCTACCGGAGTTGAAATATTTTGTGTGTACGGAATTACCAATACATTTTCTTTATTAGCATTTCCTTCGGTTTTAAAAATTGGATCGTAATCTGTTCCAAAGGCATATAAACCGCTTAATTTAATATCGTTTAATTCTTTGTAGGCTTTGTCCCATTCGTTTAAGCCCAGCATTGCTCCGTCAATTCCGTAAGTCGGGCTTGAACGTGTCATGTAAACCAAACCTAAAATAGCTTTTGCACCATATTTAGTAACTCGTCCAAAATTGGCAGTATCATAAGACGGAGCAAGATCCGGAATAGCCAGTTCTAAATCTGAGATAATTAGTTTATAAATATCGACAACAGCACTTCTTGGTATTTTTGATGCTTCCTGAGCCGTTACTGTTTTGTCTATTAAAGGCACTCGGCCAAACCATCTTACTAAATCAAAATAACAAAATGCTCTAAGAAAACGGGCCTCTGCAGCCATTGCAGTTTTATCTGCCGGATTTGTAAAAATGGCATCTCCTTTTTCGGCTATTTTTTCTAATAACTGATTGGCTTTGTAAATGGCATTGTAATTCGTTAAATACGCTTCTTTCACATAAGTGTTAGAACTAATAGAAGTATAAAAACTGTTAATTCCTTCCCAGTCTCTTGATGCTTGTGTAGTGGCCATCAAATTATCTGATCTGGTTTCGCTTAAATTCATTAATCGGTTTGCATAACCATATACGCTTGTTCCGTGAAAAGCTATTGAATAGGTTGCATTTCTGGCCTGAACAAAATCGCCGGGAGTTGCATAAAAATTCTCAATTGTTCCCTGAGACAAAGGCAGCTGTGTCAGCTCGTCTGTACAAGATGACTGTGCAAATAATAGTAGAGCACCTGCCGCTATGAAGATATATTTTTTCATTTTCTTTTAATTAAAATTAATGTTAAGCCCGATCACTAAAGATTTTGCCAAAGGCGCTCCTCCGTAATCTACCGGTACCGAAAAATCGCTGTTTGAACTTGCTGAAGTATTTACGGCTTCTGGGTTGAAACCTACTTTGTATTTGTTCCAATAGAACCAGTTTTCGCCCGTTACATATAATCTTGCGTTATCAATTCTTGAAATTCCTTTAAGAGCCTGTCTTAAATTGTATCCAATTGAAATGCTTCTAACACTTACATAATCAGATTTGTACAACCAGTCTGAGTTTGCCTGATAACCAAAAGAAGTTCTCCAGTTTCCTCTCACTGCCGGATCAACATTTAAAGAATTTTCTACAGATCCCATTCCGGTACGGTCAATTGCACGTCCTGTTAATCCGTAAACTGTTCCTCCGTTTTGTCCTTGTACCAAAACACTCAAATCAAAATCTTTGTATTTAAAATTGTTGGTAATTCCCCAAGTATATTTTGGTGTTGGATTTCCTAAATCAACACGGTCTTCTGAATTGATTTTTTTATCTCCGTTCTGATCTACATATCTAGGATCTCCAAGAACCAGTTTATTTCCTCCAATCGTTGTACCTCCTGCATCAATATCTGCCTGAGTGATTACACCATTCTGCTGTAAACCAAAGATGGTATACATTGGTTTTCCAACTTCCAGTTTCACAAACGGAACACCTCCGTCATAAGCATTGCTTATTTCAATTTTTGACTGATCAGGACCTAATGCCAAAACTTTATTTTCGTTATGGCTGATATTGGCAGAAGTTCTCCATTCAAAACTCGGCGTTTTCACGTTTAAAGAGTTTAACTCAAATTCCCATCCCTGATTTTGTACCTCTCCAATGTTGGTTAAATACGTTTGAAAACCAGAATCTCCCGGAACCGGAACTCTTAAAAGCAGTTCGCTGTTGTTTTTTCTATATAACTCGAAAGTTCCCGTAAGTCTGTTTTTGATGATTCCGAAATCAAGACCAAAATCTATACTTTTTGATTCTTCCCAGTGTAATGAAGGGTTTGGTATAGAAGCGGCTCCCTGACCTATGGCTACTGCACCGCCAATTGAGTAATTGTAAGTTCCAAGAGTAGCATACTGCGCATAACTTCCAATATTGTTACTTCCATTTATACCAGTGCTCGCTCTTAATTTAAGTTCAGTTAACCAGTCAACATTTTGTAAAAATGCTTCTTGTTTTACTCTCCATCCTAAAGAAAGAGACGAAAAAGTTCCCCATCTTCTGTCGGTTCCAAATTTAGAAGAACCGTCACGTCTAATACTCGCTGCCAAAATATATTTTTCTTTGAAATTGTACTGAATACGAGAAAAATAAGATAACAATGTATTTTTTTCTGCAGTTGTAGAACCAATAGATCCGGCAGGCAGAGTTTCGATACTTGAACTGTTGTAAAGCGCTCCCGAAGACATAGTCGATTTTGTAATTTCATACGCATTAAATGACTCTCCTAAAAGCAGGTTAAAGCTATGATTTCCAAAAGTTTTATCATAAGTCAGTGTATTTTCGTTTACGATATTCTGTCTTCTGTACGTATTATAGGCTCCTCTGATACTTGCAATTACATCATTTGGCGTGTAACTTTCGTTTACGTTGTCTGAATTATCAAAGTTGATGGTGCTTTTCAGCGTAAAACTTTTAGCAAACTGATAACTGGCATATCCAGAAATCAGGTTTCTGTACATAGAGTTTCTTCCTGTTCTTGCCAGAGCATTCAGCATGTTGGTTGTACTCGAACCCCAGGCATAACGTGTTGTATATTTTTCTCCAGCTGCATTTGCTGCACTTTCAAAAACCGGAGTTGCTGTTAGTGCTTTAAAGAGTGTATTGTCTTTTCCTTCAACACCCGGATCGTTTTTAATCGAATACGAAGGTGCCAGATTGATTCCCATTTTAAAGTTTTCAGAAAGCTTAATATCTATATTGGCTCTTGCAGAGAAAAGAGAATAATCTGTTCCCACAATATATCCGGTATTTTTTTGATAGTTGGCAGAAACATAATAATTTACTGCATCTGTAGCTCCCGAAGCGGTTAATTGATAGTTGCTGAATTCTCCCGTACGGAATACTTTATCCTGCCAGTCGATGTAATCTAATCCAGGATGTCCCGGCATATCCCATCTGTCATCATGCAGATAGGTGTAATATCTCGAATTGGCTGTTGTAAGCGGAGCTGTTGGGTTTACAGCGTTATAAGCTGCAATTCTTTCTGCCGTAGTCTGGCTGGCAGATGCTCCGGCAATTCCAGATCCTACCCATTGTGAATCAATCATCGTTTTAGCACGGCTAATCCATCCTTCAGCGGTAAGCATGTCTACTCGGTTAACTTCTTTGTTAACCCCTCCGTAGGTATTAAAAGTAAATTTCGGTTTTCCTTTTTTCCCTTTTTTGGTTGTAATAATTACTACTCCATTTGAAGCTCTCGAACCGTAAATAGCAGCTGCCGAAGCATCTTTTAAAACTTCAATCGAAGCCACATCATTCGGGTTCATATTATCAAGCGGACTTCCGTTTGAAAATCCTCCGTTACTGTTTGATCCTTCAGTATAAATTGGAAATCCGTCAATTACGTACAAAGGCTCGTTTCCTGCTGTAATAGAACCTGCTCCCCTGATTTCGATACTAAAAGGCTGTCCCGGTAAACCTGTAGTCTGTTTTACACGAACTCCGGCTACCTGACCAATTAATCCCTGATCGATTCTCGAAATCGGACGTTCCGTGAAAGATTCGGTCTTAATTCCTGAAATTGCTCCAGAGGTAAGTTTTTTCTTTTGAGTACCGTAACCAATTACTACAACTTCACTCAGGTTGGCACTTTCGGCTTCCATTGAAATATTGTAACTCGGTGCAGCGCCAATTTTTATTTCCTGCTTTACAAATCCCACAAACGAAAAAACTAATGTTTCTCCCGGAGCGGCCGAAATTGTATATTTTCCGTCAAAATCTGTACTGGTCGACCTGTTGGTTCCCTTGACAATTACGTTAACCCCAGGTATTGATAATTTGGCTGGATCGGTAACGGTTCCTGTCACCGTTTTTTCTTGCGCATAGCCTGATGAGTACGCTAGTACAAACAGGGCCATAATCAGCAAAAGATTAAGCTTGTTTTTCATAAAAGTTCAATTTGGTTAGTTAATTAGTTCAAACCAAATTTATTTAGAAGCACTTTTCGCAGTATCCTGTAGTATCCTGTTAGATTTCAATATCTTATAAAATTATTTAAGTTTACTTTAACAGAAAACACGCACAACTGCTTGATTTACAACTGCTAATTCATTGCGAATTTGAAAAATATATTTTTAAAAATTTTAGTAAATTATTTTTTTACATTTCATATTTATTTACATAAAAAAATATCAAATACTAATTTATACATGTAATTATCTGATGATTTTATTTTTTGAAATATTTTTCAAAAACAGGACGCTACAGGATAGCTTTTCGATACACTGATAATACTTTTACTTTATTGAGACAAAATTTCTATAATCGTATTCAACACAAAAAAATAAGAAAAGATTTATTTTTTAACCAGTCAAAACCAAAAATTATATAATGAAACTATCCTTAAAAACCTGCCTTTATACAATGCTGCTTTTTAGTTTTTTTCATGCCTTTTCGCAGGAAAAATTAGTTTCGCCCTGGCCGGAATCTAGTAACATAAATCAACCGTGGGCACGTTGGTGGTGGATGGGAAGTGCGGTGGATAAACCTAACTTAAAAAGAAGTCTGATTGATTTTCATAAAGCCGGAATTGGCGGTGTAGAAATTACGCCAATCTATGGTGTTAAAGGAGAAGAGAACAATTTTATTGATTATTTATCTCCAAAGTGGATGGAAATGCTTGACTATACAATTCACGTTTCTGACAGCTTAAATATGCAGGTTGATATGGTTTTAGGAACCGGATGGCCGTACGGAGGATCACACGTAACCCTGCCTCATGCCGCAACCAAACTAATTGTAGAAAAATATACAGTTAAGAAAAACGAAACTTTTGATCGAAATATCACTCTAGACAGCAGTAAAGAAAAAACACCGGCATCACTTTTATATGTTGTGGCATACGGAAGTGACGGTTCGTTTGTTAACCTGACCAATGAGCTTCAAAACAAAAAGGTTAATGTAAAAGACAAAGGACTCGAAGGCTCAAACATTAAACTTCCTAACAAACTCGAACCAAATAAATTAAACTGGAAAGCAAAAAAGGCTGATTATACAATTTATGCTGTTTTTAGCGGTAAAACCGGACAACAGGTAAAAAGAGCCGCTCCAGGCGGAAAAGGCTATACTTTAGATCATTATTCTGAAGAAGCTTTAAAAGCTTATGTTGTTCCTTTTAATGAGGCTTTGAAAGGCAGAGAAGGAAAAATAAGAGCTGTTTTTAATGATAGCTTTGAAGTCTACGGTACTGATTTTACACCGAGTTTCTTTGAAGAATTTCAAAAATTACGCGGTTATGATTTAAAAAAACAACTTCCTGTTCTGCTGAATGAAACTGATAATGAAATTGGAAACCGAATAAGAAGTGATTATCGCCAGACTATTTCTGATTTGTTATTGAATAAATTTGATAAATCCTGGACGAACTGGGCGCATTCTAAAAATTTCAAAACCAAACTGCAGGCGCATGGATCTCCCGGAAATTTAATCGATTTATATGCTTCTGCCGATATTCCGGAATGCGAAACTTTTGGTTCAATGCCTTTTGACATTCCGGGTTTCAGACGTGATAAAGAAGACATCCGCGAAGGAGATGCTGATGCTGTAATGCTGAAATTTTCTTCTTCGGCCGCGCATATTTCAGGAAAAAATCTGGTTTCATCCGAGACTTTTACATGGCTTCGAGAACATTTTAAAACTGCTTTGTCTCAGTGTAAACCTGAAGCTGAAGATTTAATGCTCAATGGTGTTAATCATATTTTTCTGCATGGTTCAACTTATTCGCCAAACCGTGCTGTATGGCCGGGATGGCAGTTTTATGCTTCAGTAAATTTCAATTCTAATAATACCATTTGGGAAGATGCGCCGGCTTTGTTCTCTTATATTTCAAACTGTCAGTCGCTGTTACAGCAGGGAAAACCAGACAACGAAATCCTGCTTTACTGGCCCATTTTTGATGCTTGGGATAAATATGAAAAAGGTACTTTGTTTTATCAGTTCAAAATACATTCTTTATTTGACTGGCTTTATGGAACTTCATTTTACGATACCACAAAAAGTCTCATGAAAAAAGGCTACAGTGTTGATTTTATATCTGATAATTTCATTTCCGAAGCCAAAGTTGTCAATGGAAATATTGTACTGCCTGGAGGAAATTTTAAATCATTGGTAATTCCGTCCTGCAAAAAAATGCCTGTTGAAACCCTGCAAAAACTTATCGAATTAAAAAAAGCAGGAGCCTCTATCCTATTTGAAGGACTTCCAGAATCGGTTCCGGGATTTAAAGATTATAAAAAGCAAGAACAAAACTTAAAAAATCTTTTAGCTGAAAATAAAATACAAGCCGTTTCAAATATTTTTACAAGTTTAGAAGATGCTAAAATTCAGCCTGAAAGTTTAGTAAATACAGGTTTAAAATTCATCAGAAGAGATAGTGACGGTGAAAAAATCTATTATTTAGTCAATCATACTGCTAAAACAATAAACGATTTTATTCCGCTTCAAGTTGAAAACAAAGAAGTTATTATTCTTGATCCGCTAACACGTGAATTTGGAAATGCCATTGTCAATAAAAAAGATAAAATCACTTATGTAAAAATCAAAATTGAACCAGGACAATCTTATTTTTTAAAGACTGAAAATACAGCTTCACAAAAAAAATGGAACTATTTTGAAAGCGCTTCTGAACCCATAGCACTAAAAGGAAACTGGAAATTATCGTTTGTCAGAGGCGGTCCAAAATTACCTGATGACGCTGTAGTTTCCAATTTAGAATCATGGACAAAATTAAGTCCGGATGCTGAAGCTTTTTCGGGATCAGCAGTTTATACGCTTCAATTTGAGAATCCAAACCCTAAAATAGAAAATTGGAGTCTCAATCTTGGCGATGTACGCGAAAGTGCTAAAGTCTGGCTGAATGAGGAATTTATTGGTACTGCATGGTCAGTTCCGTATAAACTGAACATTCAAAAATTGAAACCCGGAAAAAATGTTTTAAAAATTCAGGTAACCAATCTTCCGGCAAACCGAATACGTGATATGGAATTAAAAGGTCAGGAATGGAAAATTTTTTATGAAATAAATATGGTCGACAAAGATTATAAAAAGTTTGATGCCACAAAATGGAATCCAATGCCGTCCGGACTTTTAGGACCTGTAACCCTGACCGCTCTAAAACAAGAAAACTAACTGCCAAATAACCACAAATGAAAAAATTAATTTCACTTTTAGCCGTCTCCATTTTTTATACTTCGAGCCTTTCTGCACAAGAACCATTTGATAAAAAATTGGTTTTAAAGCAAATGATGCTTGCTAATGATTATTTTATGCAAAAATGGCCCGACACAGGAAAAACAATTATTACCAATAAAGAACGTCCCAGTAATATCTGGACGCGCGGGGTTTATTACGAAGGATTAATGGCACTGCATGAAATTTTTCCAAAAGAAGCATATTATGATTATGCTTATGCCTGGGCTGAATTCCACAAATGGGGATTTAACGGCGGCAACGTAACCCGAAATGCTGATAATTACTGTGCAGCTCAGACCTATATTGATTTGTACAATTTAGAACCTGATGCTAAAAAACTTAAAAACACAAAGGCAAATATAAACATGCTTCTCAACACACCTCAGCTAAATGACTGGTCATGGATTGATGCCATACAAATGGGAATGCCTGTTTTTGCCAAAATGGGAGTGTTAGAGAAAAACAATCGTTATTTCGAAAAAATGTACGACATGTATATGTTTTCACGAAACAAACACGGCGATAATGGTTTATACAATCCTAAAGAAGGCTTATGGTGGCGTGATGCGGATTTTGATCCCCCGTATAAAGAACCTAACGGCAAAAACTGTTATTGGAGCCGCGGTAACGGATGGGTTATTGCCGCTCTGGCAAAGGTTTTAACTATTATTCCTGAAAATGCACCCCATAGAGAACAGTATGTAAAAGATTTAAAAGCAATGGCTGCGGCGCTGGTTCCCATTCAAAGAGCTGATGGTTTTTGGAATGTAAGCTTACACGATCCATCAAATTTTGGTGAAAAAGAAACATCAGGAACTGCTTTATTTATTTATGGAATGGCGTACGGAATAAACAGCGGGATTTTGAAAAAAGAAACCTATTTAACTGTTATTCAAAAAGCATGGAATGCTATTACAACAGAAAGTCTGCACACAAACGGATTTTTAGGTTACCTGCAGTCGACCGGTAAAGAGCCAAAAGACGGACAACCTTTGTCTTACGACAAAATTCCTGATTTTGAAGATTATGGTTTAGGCTGTTTTTTATTGGCCGGATCAGAAATTTATAAATTAAAATAACAACAAAAAAGGCGGACATATAATATGGACCGCCTTTTTTTATCAAAACACTAACAACAAAATATCCTACATTATAAAAAACAAAGCTTTTTGAAGAGTATCAGACTGCACTTGATCTGCATAAGACTTCAAAAATTTTATACCTGATATTTTTGGAATAAATTCAGATTTACTTTTAAAATACAAGGCTAAATCTTTAAAAATTTCTGTCCTGCTTTTTGAGCCGTCTATTAAAACCAAATTTTCTATTTCTTTAAAAAAAGACAAACTGCTAAATAATTGTTTATCAAACAAAAAAAGCATAACATTTGTTCCTTTTCTTTCTAATCTTAAAAAATCTAGTAATTCAGCTTTATCATATACAACAAATATTGAACGATCAAAATCGCTGGACTCATTATCGTTATCTAACAAAAATGAATCTTCAGAAAATTCAAAATCGCTTTTAAATTTTCTTTTAAACATCTTTAAAAACACTCCTTTATTATCCAGTACCTGCAACATACTCCATTCCGGCAGGCAGTATTAAAGAAAAAGTTGCCCCGCTGAGAGCCGCACCTGTATTGTTTATAATGTCTACCTTATAAGTCCCAGGAGCACCTCCCTGCTCCAGATTTGAAGGCTGGTAAGATAACGGAGCATTGATCTGCACTTGTGCAAATACCGATCCTCCTATCACAGACAACAACAATAAGAACAAAATTGATGTAATTTTTGTTTTCATAAATCGTTTTTTTAATTAAAAAAAATCACAGCCAAAAGACAACTAATTGACTTATTAAGCTGTATACATTCCTTCTAATCACTTGGATTATTTAATAATTTAACAAATCTTATTAGGCCGCAAAGTTCTTTCTATCCTTTTGTAAAAGATGCTTGTAAACGTTTTTAAAGTAACAGTTTAAGACATTTCTTAGATGCAATATGAAATTTCAAGTTTACAGTCGCAGTCTCAGTCACAGTTTCATTATCAGCACACTGTGTAGTCTAATACGCTGGAAATGGCTGCTCACGATCGTAATTTGTACTCTGGATAGTAATAAAGATTAGCCGGCAGTTTGTAGTTTTCTTTTATAATTATAAAGAAGAATGCTGAACAGGTTGTCGAAATTCAAAAACTTTTAAAAATTTTGAACACGAATAACTGTACACTAAAAACAAACGCTGTGACTAATACCAAACGGCTTGTAGAAAAAATTCAACAAATTGATAAATTATAAAATAAAGGCGCATAGAATAATTACCCTGAAGAATGGGGCAGGTAAATACTTGCAAATAAAGGCTTCAATACTAAAAGAAATCATAGTATTAAAAGGCTTATACAAGAGATTTTAATTAAATTGAATGTATTGTATTTAGCTAAAATCAACAATATGTATAACAAACAACAAGCAAATATACTGTTTTTCAATACATTAACAAAAAAATGTGTTTTTTTCATTAAAAAAAGAAGAAGAAAACGTTTTATAACAATCTATTATATAATCTATTACAAAAAAAGAGAGAACTTGCGTTCTCTCTTTCTCTTTTAAAAGATGCGAATTATTAAGGCTAATAAAACTGAAATATTTTAGGATTTCCAAAAACAAACTATGTCAGCTTTTATTAATAGTACAAAATTACAGGCTGTTTTTTTAAATTCCTGCCTCTAAACGTTTTTAAAATATCAATTTAGGGTATTTATGAGAAGGTAATTAAACTTAGCAAAGTTCTGCTGTTTAAAGTTTCCTCGAAATAGTAATTTTTTTCATTTTGCATAATATTTCTTTTTGAACCACAAAGCTGCATTTACCAACGCAATAAGTGCGGGAACTTCTACCAAAGGACCAATCACACCTGCAAATGCTTCTCCACTGTTGATTCCAAAAACACTAATAGCAACTGCAATAGCCAGTTCGAAATTGTTTCCTGCAGCCGTAAAAGCTACAGATGCAGCTTTAGAGTAATCGGCTCCAAAATATTTGCCAGTAAAAAAACTCATTATAAACATTATTGTAAAATAAATTATAAGAGGCACAGCAATGCGTAAAACATCAAGCGGTATTTGGATAATAAGCCGGCCTTTAAGACTAAACATAATGATAATAGTAAAAAGTAAGGCTATTAAAGTAACAGGCGAAATAAAAGGTATAAATTTAGTTTCAAACCATTGAGCTCCTTTTAAAGCTGTTAAAACATAACGGCTGATGATCCCTAATGCAAACGGAATTCCTAAATAAATCCCGACGCTTTTTGTAATCTCAATAATGGTAATATTAACATCAGAACCTTTAAAACCGAAATAAGGCGGTAAAACGGTGATAAAAACATAAGCATAAATGCTATACAGTAAAACCTGAAAAATACTGTTGAGTGCAATAAGTCCAGCTGCGTATTCCCGGTTTCCTTCTGCAAGATCATTCCAAACTATCACCATAGCAATACAGCGTGCTAAACCAATCATAATTACTCCCGTCATATATTCGGGATAACCATTTAAGAAAAGAAGCGCCAGAAAAAACATTAAAACCGGACCAGCAATCCAATTTAAAAATAAAGAGGCAAATAAGATCTTGGTATTTTTAAAAACTTCTCCTATTTTCTCATATTTTACTTTTGCTAATGGCGGATACATCATTAATATTAGTCCAATTGCAAGCGGTATATTAGTTGTACCACTGGAAAAGGAATTAATAAAAGTACTGCTCGATGATATAAAATAACCTGCAGCCACTCCAAGAACCATAGCCAGAAAAATCCACAGTGTTAAAAACCTGTCCAGAAAACCTAATTTTTTCCTTCCTGCTGCCGGTGCACAATTATTTAGAGACATTTTTTATGATTGTATTTTAGAAAACACATACAACATTTCAGTCCCTATTTGTTGACTGCACTGCTGGTACATTTCTTTTTGCTGCGGTGTATTGTCTGAAATTTTAGGATCTTCAAACGTAATTGGAATTCTCTTTTCTGCACCGGCAATAAACGGACAGCCTCCATCAGCCTGAGAACAAGTCATAATGGCAGCAAATTCACTTGTGGGATTAAAATCAGCATCATACAATTTAGAAAAGCCAATAACGGGCTGTCTATTTGGTGCATATTTTACTGTATAAACAGGATTTTCACCTTCTGATAATGCTGTAATTCTAAAACCAGACGCTCTAAAAGCTGCAGCAATCATTGGATGCATAGCTGTAACTTCTGTTCCTCCAGAGTAACAATAAACCTGTTTTATTTTATAATACGCTGCTCCCGCCTGCGCCCATATCTGCGATAAATGGCTTCTTCTGGAATTATGCGTACAAATAAAGTTAAGGTTAATCCGCTCCTTGTTATTTACTTTATTTTGAATATACTCTATTAAAGGCTGTAATACAGCTTTACGATCGTCTGAAATCTTATTAAAATCAAACGACTCAACTGTTTTTTCTATCTCTGGAAATAACATATTTTATGGTTGTAATTGTTTATTAAAAAAAATTAACAGCATCCACCGCCCGGCGTACATGAATTTGAATTATCTGTATGAAGCTGTGTCAATTTTATTTTGGGTTTCTCAGAAGGAATACCGCATTGTTCCTGAGCCAGACAAGCCGTCTGCTTGTTTAATAAAATAAAATTTTTACCGTTAAAATCTAAATCGTATTTACCTATAGTAGTATCCTGATATTCAACTTCTATTTCATGATCTTCAATGCCTAAAACATTTTGAGAAAGTTCGATAATGTGAATCAGTTTTTGCGGTTTCAGTCTGTGCTCATAATCGTTGGCATTCCAAAGCTGAAAATTTACCACTGTTTCTTTTCTTACCGTACCACCGCAGTCAATAAAGTTTTTGGTAATTAAACCTACTTCGGTTACATGAAAATATTCTGGAACAAAATTTCCGTTTGGCAGTTCAAAATTTACTGTTTCGACAGTTTTTAGTATCTCTTTAATTTCTGATAGTTTCATAACACTTTATTTTTAGTTAACAACATTCGTTTCTTTTCTTAGCCAGATGAGCCGAAATATGCTCAAAAAAGCTTTTTATTTTTTCTAAACCCGGTTCGTTAATACAATAACAAATAGAATTTCCTTCAATACTGCCTTTAATAAGTCCGGCATTTTTCAATTCTTTAAGATGCTGGGATACTGTAGGCTGTGAAAGCGGAAGCTCATTTACAATATCACCGCAAATGCAGGCATCTACTTTTAATAAATATTCCATTATAGCAATACGGGCAGGATGCCCTAAAGCTTTGGACAAAACTGCCAGTTCGTTTTGACTTTCTGTAAAGTGATCTGTTTTTGTTGCTCCCATTGTAATATTTTTATATTGCAATATTACGATATAAATTTAAAAAATGAATAAATTATTCTAATTTTTTTTTAAAATAAGCTGATTTCGAGATTGCTTTGTAAACAAAAAAAGAGAAAGCTAAAAAGCTTTCTCTTTACAAGGATATATAAAAATGTAAAAAATCTCAGCCAAGAATTTCACAACCAGCCCGATGTTTACAGCTGCAAATTTCAAAATACTGCATTTTTTTAACTGCCTCTAAACGGTATTTTAATTACAATTTAAGCCATAATTACATTCAGCAGATATAGAAAACAGAATTTAGATATTTGTCTCAAATTATAATTTGCAGCTTCTAAAATGCTTTTCTATATATTACTTGTAAATCTATGTCGCAATTCCTCGAAAACCTCAACAAAATGTTTTTTACGGGAACCAATGAAATTGGAAAAATACAGGGTTACAATGTTTTTTTTCGTTCCTCTTTATACACTTCCCAGTTAAACTGTTCCAAAAAAACTAATGCTGCTTCTACACCTGCTAAGAATAATTTTCTTTTTTCATTTTTAGTCAGTGCAAAATTCAGCCAGCTTATTTTTGTATCATACGTGTTTATTTCGGCAATGCTGAATTTTTTATAAAACGGATTAATTGCCAAAAATGACGAATCTTCGTTATTTCGCAGTGTATTGAGAATACTGAAAGCGTAACTTGCAAAGGTAAGGCGCAGCTTTTTATTTTCAACAGGCTTCTCATCTTGTATGCGCGCTCCAAAAATGGGCACCCTGGCCTCTGTTATATGGCTGTTATGAAATAAATTGATAGGGAAATTAGAAAGTGAACCTCCGTCAATAAAAATACTCTCGGTCGAGAGATTAATAAATCCTTTTGTTTTCAGCCAGTCACTGGTATTATTTACGGCAATTTTTTTCGGTTCAAAAAACACAGGTATTGCCATAGAAGCTCTTACAAATACAGCGGGGCTGCCCTCAGGATCAAACTTGTACAGTTTTTCGTCTTTAGGCAGTACAATTTTGCATTGATTGGCAATATCTGTTGTCACAAAAGAATAGTCAAAACCAATTTTATCAATACTTTCTTTCTGATGTGCTTTCTCTTTATTGGTTAAAGCATTGTAATCCTGAGAGTCTTCTTCCCTGATAAGATATAAATTAGGTGGGTTTTGATTAAAATTTGAATCATTAGGTTCAAAAAACTTATTATGATCTGTTTTTTTAAGCACCTCATCGTAGATGTCCGAATACCATTTTTTATCTGATACCGTATTTTTAAGACTGGAAAGATTATCCAGTGACTCCACTCTGCCCCCTTTTGTACTCATGAAGATTTTATCATTTAGTATAAAATCACCTTCTGATTTAGATTTTAAATCTTTTAGATTTTTGATTCCGAAAATTTCTAATTCCTTCTTTAAAAATTCCTCAAAACTTTTACCGGGATTAATGCCGTAATTGTATTTGTGAAATCTATATAACAATATTATTACTCTTACGGTGATAAACACAAAAACCGCTAAAAAAACGAAATATGCAATTTTTAGGGAAAATCCAATCGCCATAAAAATCGGCAGAATAATTAAAGCGAGCAGCGCGATAATTCCATAAAACCAAGCTAAATTTTTCAAAAAATTCGAACCGCTGGTGAAAGAAAAAATTATTTTTTTTACAATTCCCAATTTGGCATCAACAAAACTTTTAAGAGAAAACCGTTTATTATCCATCATCATATCATATAACTCGGCTGATTTAGGTTCATCTTTATTACCCATTGCTGCAAGAAATAAGGTGTTAATGGCTCCTGCGCTGGTTCCTGCAATTCTAAGAAATCGTATGCCGACATATTCTAACACAAAAGCGTAACCCACTAATGAAATACCAAGTGTTCCGCCTCCTTCCTGTACAAAATTGATCCATTGCAGGATACGTCCATTTTCATCTTTAGAAATTACATCTGAAAATCTTTTATCTGACAGTTTATCCAGCCGTTCTGAAACTGATAACAGATTTGTTCCCAGTTTTTCTGCTCCTATTTCTTTTTTAATTAATTCTAGATCTGTTTTCATAGCTTAAATTAATTTTTAGTATTTGAATTTCTGGAATTTTTTCACTGGACTGATCCTCCAGATTATTTATTTCTAGCTAACATTTACGTCACTCAATAATTATTGATTTACAACAACTTACAATTCAAATATATTATTTTTAGCTAAATACACCACAACGTATTTATACCTAATTTTTTCTATTCAAAAGCTGGATAAACGAGTTAAAATATATCTAATAAAAAAGGCTGTTTCATAAATTATGAAACAGCCTCTTCTATTTTGCAAGATACCCCTATAGTTTAGTTTTTAATATAAATAGTTTAATGCTGTAATATCATTAGCATTGAAAGCACCGGTTTCGTTTGAACCAAAACACGCTCTCATGTAAGAAGTAGCATCATATCCAGAAGGTGTTCCCGGAATAAGAATTGCTCCTACACCAGCAGTTCCTTCATTTGAATTCTGCCCGCAGCTTTGACGGCTGAACCAGTCTGTATGACGCAGACCAATACAATGTCCTATTTCATGTGCCGCAACGTGTGCGTTTACATTTGTTGAATAAGAATCTAATCCTGAATATAAGGTAACTGAATTATATGGATTTCCTCCAGAAGGGAAACCAGCTACTCCGCCGGCAGATCCGGTTTGTCTCCGCACTACAATGTTTGCGCCTGAAGTACTTGAACTAAAAGTCAAAGTAAAGTTTATAGATAATCCTAAATTATTGTATCTGTTTATAGCAGCCTGCAGTCCGTTACGCATATTGGTAGTCAGGGCTGTTGTACCAGTTCCTGATAAACCAACAACTTTAATCGTTCTTGGAGCAGATACTAAATTAGTAGTACGGTATTGTTCTGTTGTAATACCTCCGTGAAGATCCATTTTGTTTAATTGTGCCTGTGTGATGATAATATCCCCTTCTACAAGGAACGCATCTTCAACAGCACCTTCTAAACTAGTATTTTGGATCACCTGCACATCTGAGGTGTTCAAAGAAAGTGATTTAAGTTTTTCCAACACCTCTGGTGTTACTTTTAAAGACTCTTGACCAGATGATACGGTCTCATCTTCTTTGTTACAAGACAATAGTACTAATGCTGTAAATGACAGAATCAGGATTGATTTAATTTTTTTCATAATAATTTCTTTAGTTTGTTAAATAAATTGATAGACAGGGGTTCTTTTACAAAATATTGTAATATTTATTATCAAATTTATATATATTTTAATCTTAAAATACTTATAAAAATAAAATATAACAAAATTAACACTTTTTGTTATAATATTACAAATCAGATATTTAACCTTAATTGCCTTAATAATGGTGTCAGCCCTTTTATTTACTAGAGTAATGCAAATCAATGTATTAAGCGCATAGAAGTTTTTATTTTTTTGTTTTTGTTCTGTGGGAGGCTAAAAACTCATTTTACAGTTATTAATCCTATTCAAAAATCTAATTACACCCTTCTAAGAAAATCGTATTTCAATAAATTTGAAAGGTAAGGCAAGAAAAAAATAATAAAATTTGTACAAATATTTTAATAACTTTGATTTATCTGCAGCATATTTCAAACAAAAACGATTATCCCTTGCCTGATCATAATTAAGAGGTACTAAAACCTGCAGACACCTTAACATCTACAGTAAATGAAGACTACAATTACTTTTTTCATTTTTATGATCACCACAATCAGTCTCTCGCAAAGCTCTGATAAATGGAAACAATACATGAAAAAGGAAAATGAAATAAAATTTGAAAAATATTATTTTACGTCTTTAGAAAATGCACACCTCAACCATTATAAAATTGTAAAAAAACTCGACAGTACTTTTTGTATTGTTGAAACCCAAAGTTCCAGATCTGGCAAGTCTTTACAAAAGATGCTCCCGGTTAATAATTTATGGAAACTACCGTCTAATTTTTCAAATCACAACGAAGACAAACCGTATATAATAGCAGCTGATTCTCTTCAAAATTTAATTTTCGGTTTGAAATCACTCGACATTACAGACATTAAAATACTTAATGATCATCTTGTATTGATAAAAAGTGATTCTAAAAAAATTATGGATCAGGTTGCTGCCCTGAGCATTGTCTCTTCTATTTCGCAGGAATCGCTTTTAGCGAGAACCGAATCTAAAATAACCGATCAAAATTTTAGTATTAATTATATCAATAAAGCCCATACTGATTTTCCTCTTTTAAGAGGTGAAGATCAAACGGCAGTAATTAAAGATGATTTTTTTGATGTTAATGATGTCGATCTTTTGAACAAGCATATTGCTTCTACAACACAATCTGCTGTGGTATCAAACCATGCAACTGCTATGGCTACTATAGTGTGCGGTTTAGGAAATAGTTCTGTATTAGGAAAAGGTGTCGCTCAAAAAGCAAGACTCGTCTCATCTGATTTTATGAATATTTATCCAGATGAAATCGAGACTTTACAAGGTGCCACGACTGCAAATCATTCCTACGGGACAATAATTGAGAATTTTTACGGCTCGCTCGCTAGTGCTTATGACGATCAATTATTTTTAAATACAGATTTAACGCATTGTTTCTCATCTGGAAATACTGGTCTTGAAGGTTATAAATCTATTACTGGTAATTTTAAGCAGTCTAAAAATAGTATTGTAATGGGCTGTGTTGACCAAAACGAAGTAATTATGCCTTTTTCTTCAAAAGGTCCCGCGTATGACGGTCGGATAAAACCAGAATTAGTAGCGTTCAGTACACAGGGAACTTCAAATTCAACCGCATTGGCTACAGGAATTATCACGCTGATGAAACAACATTATAAAAACGTACACAACAAGGCTCTGACCAATGCCGCAACAAAAGCAATTTTGATTAACAGCGCCAAAGATTTAGGCAGCACAGGCCCGGATTTTACTTATGGTTATGGCAATGTCAATGCTGATAAATGCCTGAAAACCATCACCGAGAACAGAATTATATTCGGCAGTCTAACCTCTGCCCAAACCAACGCACATACGATTAATGTTCCTGAAAATGCAAAAAACTTAAAAATCACCTTAGTCTGGAACGATCTGCCGGCTGCAATTAACAGTAATATAAGTTTGATAAATGATTTAGACCTTGAAGTTATTACGGCTGACAACTCTGTTTTCCTGCCTTGGGTTCTTAATCCTAATATTCCGGAGCAGCAAGCGCAGAGAGGAAAAGACAAACTTAACAATATTGAACAGGTTACTATCGAAAATCCTGTATCGGGGTCTTGTACGATCAATATCATGGGTTCGTATATTTCAAATACTTCACAATCATACAGCATTGCTTATGAATATGAACTTGAAAATCAATTTCAATGGAATTATCCCGCTGCAAATGATAATTTTCCTTATGATGGTAAAACGATTTCACCTTTCAAATGGGATTCTTCTTTTTCGGGCAGCTCGGGAAAATTGTCTATTAGTTATGATAATGGACAGAGCTGGGAAATTATTGCAGACGGCATTAATCTGGATTCCGAACAATTTACCTATACGCCTTCTGAAAAAAGATTTTCAAAAGCAAAACTAAAAATGACTATCAATGATACTGCTTATATATCGGATGACTTTATTATTTCTTATGATTTAAATATCCGCACCAGCTTAGTATGTGACGGCACAACTGAAATTAATTGGGACAAGCCCGCCGATATTGCTGCTTTTAATATTTATCAGCTCAAAGGTGATGGTTTTGAATTTAAAGAACAAATAACAGCCGCAGATTATACTTATACAGATGGAAATATTTACACTGTAACTCCTGTGTTTGACAACAGTGAAGGAATAAAAAGCGAGTCAGCACTACAATATGCCCAAAATTCAAATTGTTATTTTGAACTGGCTTCTGCCGAAATTTATGAGGATAAAGTAAAGATTGATGTCGGTCTTTTCAGCTTGTACAATATCAAAAGAATTGAGCTGGTCAAAATAATTAATAATGTTCAGAGTATCATCAGTACAATAAGTGATGTCAATTCCAAAACATTTTATTTTTTAGATACTGAACCTGCTAAGGGCAGAAATCAATATAAAATAAATTTGATTTTAGAAAATAACAATGTAATAAGCTCCTCAATTCTTGATGCTGATTATAGAGATAATGATTTCTTTTTTATCCATCCTACGCTGATAGGCAAAAATGAAGAATTATTTATCGAAGCCCCAAAAGAACAAAATGCTGTTTTCTATCTCTACACCATCAGCGGACAAAATACGATTACTTCACCTCTCATTTCCTTAACTAATACCATTATTCTAAAAAATACTGCCTCAGGAATTTATATCTACAAAATAATTATGGGTTCAGGTAAAGTGCAGACAGGAAAAATTGCTGTTTTTTAAGCACTTTGAGAAATTTTTACATATTGTATTATCTGTGAATTATATAAGAAATACCGCATAAATATATAACCATTAAAAATAGAATATTTGTAAATTTAAGACTTAATTTATCTGTCATGAGAAATCCCTTTGTCCATGCCTTATAATGAATCTGAACGCCTGGATATTCTAAAGCGCTACAGTAATATGCTGGAAGCTCTTCCGGGATATGCATTTGATGATGCAACTTCCCTGGTATCCTATATCTGTGGTGTACCAATTGCCTACATTGCTTTTATTGACGAAAACCGCCAGTGGTTCAAATCTGAAATTGGTCTTGGCTTTTCCATAGTGCCGCGTGAAATTACTTTCAGCCGTTACACTATCATGGATTCTTCTCTGGTAGAAATTCAAGACACACTGCTCAACGAACGTTTTAAAGATGATCCTGATGTAAAAGGAGGTTTAAAAATACGGTTTTATGCCGGAATGCCGCTTATTACGCCAGATGGTCACGCAGTCGGGGTTTTATGTGCTGCAGATCACGAGCCGCGCTCACTCAATGAAAATCAAAAAAGGGCGCTTCATATCGTAGCACGCCATGTTATTACAACACTTGAACTTGGGATAAAAAACAACGAACTTCTCAGACAAAAAAAAATTGCCGAAAGTGCTGTACTGGCAAAAGAATCTTTTTTGGCTAATATGAGCCATGAAATCAGGACACCTCTAAATGCTATTATTGGTTTTACTGAACTTTTGTCCGGAACACCGCTCGATAAACAACAGCAGGCTTTTATACAGGATGTTCAGACAGCCGGGGAAAATCTTTTACTCATAGTAAATGATATACTGGATTTGTCTAAAATTGAATCTGGAGGACTTTCTCTGGAAAAGCAGCCCTTTAATTTAAAAAAATCACTCCGCCATGTCTACGATCTTCTAAAAGTAAAAACTGCCGACGGTGTTGAATTTAACTTGTTTTTGGATGCCGAACTTCCAGATGTTATTACAGGCGATCAGGGAAGACTGAATCAGATAATGGTAAATCTGGCAGGAAATGCTCTTAAATTTACAAATGAAGGTGAAGTGACCATTTCCGTGAAAAATAAAGGAGAAACAGAGGATTCTTATACCATTCGGTTTTCTGTTAAAGATACCGGAATAGGCATTCCAAAGGAACATCTTGAATCTATATTTGAGCGATTTACACAGGGTCAGGAAGACACTACAAGAAAATTTGGAGGCACTGGCCTGGGACTGAGCATTGTTAAAGAGCTGGTAAAACTGCACGATTCGAAAATACAAGTTAAAAGCCGTGAAGGCGCAGGATCGGAATTTTTTTTCACAGCGACATATAAAAAACCAGTCAATGTAAAAGAAAATCCTAAACTGCTTCCCGTAAACGATCTGGGCAGACTTAAAATATTGCTTCTTGAAGACAACCGCTTAAATCAGAAACTGGCACAAAACGTTATTGAAGGGTTTGGATTTGAGATTGATATTGCGGAAAATGGAGATCAGGGTATAAAACTTCTTTCAGAAAACCAATATGATCTGGTATTAATGGATCTTCAGATGCCTGTAAGAGACGGTTATCAAACTACGCATTACATTCGCAGTGAGCTCAAAAATGAAATTCCTATTATAGCCATGACAGCCCATTCTCTTGCTGACGAGCATCATCGTTGTCTGAATGCCGGAATGGACGGTTATGTGCCAAAACCCTTTAAACAGCATGAACTTCTTGAAGCCATCAAACAAGCTTTGAAAAAAGATCGCCGTCCTTTGATTCCTTCTAAAGCAGATTTATCTGCAATTGAAAAAACCGACCTTATAAAACCTGGGTGGAAAAAAGAAGTAACCTCCCAGTTTATCCAGAAGGCTCCTGTAGAACTAAAAGAATTACAGCAGGCTGTTTATCGTAAAGATTTCAGATCAGTACTGCAAACCGCAGAACAGCTTCAGGTATGGCTGCATCTTTTTCTGCTGGAGAACTTAAGCCAGACCCTCACCTCTATCGAAGATCAGGCCCGCAAAAAAGAATTTACTGCCGAAACTGCTGACAATCTTGATATCCTGCACTGCAATATTGAGGAAATTATAAAAGAACTGTAATTATTTTTTTACTGAATTTCTGGTCTGTTTCTTAAACCTGCATATACCGCCTGAGCAACAATGAATCAATATTTTTTAATATAAACCGTTTTTTTGTTTACAAATTCCTTTATCCCATCAACTGATAGTTCACGTCCATATCCTGAGTTTTTTGTTCCTCCAAACGGAAGTCTTTGATCACTTTTAACAATCTCGTTTACAAATACTGCCCCGTCATCAAATTTTGGAATGAGTTTATAAGCTTTCTCAAGATCTTCTGTATAAAGAGATAATCCTAACCCAAAAGAGCTTTCATTGGCAAGATCTACAGCCTGTTGATCTGTATCAAAAGTAGTAATTCCGATAACCGGACCAAATGTTTCTTCTTGAAATAAAGGCATGTCGGGCGTTACGTTATCTAAAACTGTCGGTTCAAAAGAAGCGTTCTCTCTTTTACCTCCCAAAAGTATTTTTGCTCCCATTTCAACAGATTTTTTTAATTGCCCTTCGAGTTCTTCTGCAAGATCAACTCTTGCCATAGTAGCGATCGAAGTCTGCTTATCCATAGGATCTCCCTGTTTAAGCTGTTTTACCTGTTCTATAAAAGCCGCTGTAAATTCATTGACAATACCAGCTTCTACCAAAAGTCGTTTACCGGCAATACAGCTTTGTCCCGCATTTTGGAACCGTGATAAAACGCAGCTTTTTACTGTTTCCTTCAGGTTGCAGTCTGCAAATACAATCAAGGCATTGCTTCCTCCCAGTTCTAATACTGTTTTCTTGATTTCGCTTCCCGCAGCGGCAGCCACAGATCTGCCTGCTTTTTCACTTCCAGTCAGGGTAACGGCTTTTACTATAGGATTTTTTATAATTTTCTCTACTACTGCGCTTGAAACAGGCAGATTTGTAAAACACCCTTGTGGAAATCCGGCCTTTTTAAAGATATCTTCAATATTCTGGGCACTGTTCATCACATTACTGGCATGTTTTAGAACTGCCGTATTACCTGCCATTAATCCCGGCACCGCAAAACGAAAGACCTGCCAGAATGGATAATTCCACGGCATAATTGCCAGTACAACACCAATTGGTTCATACTTAACATAACTCCTGTAAGCTTCGGTTTCAATTTCTTTATCTGCAAGATGTTTTTCTGCATTTTCAGCATAATAATCACACAGCTTGGCACATTTTTCAATTTCTGCAGCAGATTCAGATATTGGTTTACCCATCTCTAAGGTAATGACTGCTGCATAATTTTCTATATTTTTTCTCAGTTCATCTCCAACAGATTTTATCAAGGCTGCTCTCTGGGCAAAAGATGTTTCTTTCCATGATTTGTACTGTTTGTCTGCTTTATCCAGTGCTTTTTGAATTTCATCGTCATTAAATTCTCTTATTTCGAAAACTTTCTCAGATGTATAGGGATTTATGGATGTTATCATAAAATAAAAAATTTAAAATCAAGAATCTTTTTAAAAATAAAAGTTACGATTTTTCTCGTAAACTATGTGCATTAAAATAAGATTTGCAATGAACTGCAGTCTATTTATAGTCTATAATTTCAAACAACAGATCGTACTTATCCCCTAATTTTTTCTTTAACCGCTGTTTGCTTTTTTTGACAGCATCGATTGTAACACCCAATAAATTAGACATTTCATAATTATTAAAGTCTAATTTTTGAAGCATTATTATTTTAAGATTGGATTCTTTTAGTTCAGGAAAATTTTCCATTATCGCATTATAAAAATCGGTATGCTGGTTTATAAACTCTCGTTTAAATGCATTCCAATTTTCATCTGTCATTAAATGAGTGCTTAACATTTCCTGAAGTTTTCTTTTCTCGTCATTTAAATGTCTGGAAGTTGTAATTTTAATTACTTCAAGCTCATTTTCTAAAATAGAAATCTATTTATTTTTATTTTCAAGATATTCTGTATACGCATCTATATCTGAACTGGCATCGTTAAGCTTTTGTTCAAAAAGCAGCCTGTCATTTTCAAGTTTTATTCTTTTTGCTTTTAATTTTTTATTTAAAGAATGGTACAAAACAATACTTAATGAAATCGTTAAGATTAAAATTAGAATATAGATTTTCTTCATTTTTTCTCCCTGCTCTAATTCCAGCCGGATTTTATTAGTATTATTTTCATATTTCTTTTTCTGAATAAGCCAATGCGATCTTTGCAGTACGGTATTGCCGTTTGTACTAAGAAGATATTCATCAATTTGTTTAAGCTGGCGTCTTAACAAAAGCTCTTTTTCTGGATTTCTACCCTTTAAAATACTAAGTTTTAATTCAATTACTTCTTTTAAAGAGCTTCTGTAGTAAGATTTTGAACTCGCAATATTTCCGGCTCTGTCTAATATTTCTTCAACCTTATCGGTATCTTTTAGTTTTAAAAGAATTTTAGCCAATAATATAGAAGCATACATCTCATTCTTATCAATTTTAAATTTTTGAGAGTAGAAAATATCTTGTTTTAATAAATGTACAGCATCTTTTAGATTTCCTTTTTCTTCGTAAATGAGTGCTTTATCACCTAAAATTTTTGCATATCTTATACTGTCGCCAACTTTTAAAGCCATAGTTTCAGATTTATTAAAATAATGCATGGCATTTGCTAAATCTTTGTTTCTAAAATAACAGTTACCAATTGCGTTTAAAACACCAGCAGATTCTGAAGAAGGAGTTTTCATATACTGCATAGATTTTTTATAGTAACCAATTGCAGACTTATCTTCAACAGTAGACATTATCCAGCCAAAAAATTTAAAAGTTTCTTCAGGTAAAATCATTTCTGACGGATCAGTTTGATCACATTTATCCATTGTATTGAGTACAATGGGAATAAGCTTGTCTATCTGGCAATAGAAATATAAATATTTTGAATAATTAAGCTGAGTCCAAATCATAAGACTCGGATCATTTAACTTTTTAGATTCTTCAATTGATTTTAAATAATTATACTCGCTTCTGCTGTTAATTTTATCGAAGAATGAAGAAAAACCATTTGCCAGTAAGGCGTAGTATAAAATTTGTGATTTTTTGCCGGAAGATTTCTTTAAAAAAGACAAACGATTTTTGAGTTTTATGGTGTCTTTTTTTGAATTATTTTCGCTGATTATTATAGATTCTATTCCCGTAATAGATTCTACATCTGCTGATGATAGTTTTTGAGCGTGTAATTTTGAAAAAAAAACAAAGGCGTATAAAACAAAAAATAATTTAATTTTTTTTGTGCAGAAAATCATTTTGGAATGGGGACTTATTAGGGCTGCTAAACTATAAAAAAATAAATATTTTACTAAAAAAAGTTTAAGAGAATAATCAATTATTTTGAACTAAAGGCTTGAAAATCTTAAATATAAAATTTTTCTTATAGTCATCTAAAAACCTTTAAGGGTACATGCTGATGGTTCAAAAATATCCGAAAATGAATGTATCAGTCCAAATACAAAATATGGAATAAAAATCGAAACTAATTTTGTTGATATAAACAGACCTTTTAGAGTAGATTATTCTGTAAATGGAGTTGTTTATACAATGACATTTACAACCGCAGTTTCTCAAGTTAATCCAATTACTTTAGCTAATGGAGATAATACTGCACAAGTCGTTGGAAGCAACTACAAAGCAATTCTTAAGTATATTGATCAAGGTGATTTTGAATTGGTAGAATAACAAACTAAATTTTTCTATCACATAATAATTTCAATTTATTACTCATTTTGAAAAACAGTAAAAAAGGACAGTTTTAAACTGTCCTTTTTTTATTTCACATCTTTTGCACTGCATTCTCTAATTCATCAATTATACGCATCGATTAGTGGTTATATCCTTTTCTAATTTTATATTTTATTATTAATCTTTTGTTCTATTTCTTGTAATGAAATGTTCCGCAATATACTTTTTATATGTTCCTTTTCAAATTTCCTGGTTATATGAAATGTACCTTCTTTAAAAGATAATCAAATACCTTACGTTTTTTATCCTTTTAGAATAAACTAGCTTATAAACTGAATCAAAATATCCTTAGAAGATTCATTGCAAAAAACAAATTCCATATATGTGACATTGGATTTCAACATCTAGATAATAATAATAATAATAATAATAATAATAATATCTGCAAGCAGATTCTTCTTCAAAAGAATGTTTTAACTCAATTTCAGTTGCATATTCTGATATCTCTTCAAAAAAATGCATTTCTCAAATATTAAATTGGAAACAGATTTATTATCAGACTGAAAACAAATGAAGAAATAGAAATTTTAAAACGGTTTAATAGATTATAAACCACAAAATCAGAAGGAATAAAAAGAAAATCTAAACATAAATAAAAGCAAAAAATCCTCATCAAGTAAATGATGAGGATTCTTAAAAGAAAGGCGACGACATACTCTCCCACAAAACTGCAGTACCATCTGCGCAGGCGGGCTTAACTTCTCTGTTCGGGATGGGAAGAGGTGAGCCCCGCCGCAATAACCACCTTAAGGTCATTCGCTGCGAACAGCTTTTAATTATTAATTATCAATTATAAATTGTTAATTATCAATTAAACAATATTTTAACATACTGAGATAAAGAAAAGTAAGTTTTTGTTTTAGAAAGTTTCCTCCCGGGCCTTTCGGCCCGGGAAAAGGGTGTACATAAGCTTACGGATTATTAGTACTACTCGACTATGACATTACTGCCTTTACATCTATAGCCTATCAACGTGGTCATCTTCCACGATCCTTAAAAGAAATCTCATCTTGTGGTGGGTTTCGCGCTTATATGCTTTCAGCGCTTATCCCTTCCCAACGTAGCTACTCTGCGGTGCCCCTGGCGGGACAACAGATACACTAGAGGTTAGTCCAATTCGGTCCTCTCGTACTAGAATCAGATCCACTCAAATTTCTAACGCCCGCAGTAGATAGAGACCGAACTGTCTCACGACGTTCTGAACCCAGCTCGCGTGCCACTTTAATGGGCGAACAGCCCAACCCTTGGGACCTTCTCCAGCCCCAGGATGTGACGAGCCGACATCGAGGTGCCAAACCCCCCCGTCGATATGAGCTCTTGGGGGAGATCAGCCTGTTATCCCCGGCGTACCTTTTATCCTTTGAGCGATGGCCCTTCCATGCGGAACCACCGGATCACTATGCTCTACTTTCGTACCTGATCGACCTGTATGTCTCTCAGTCAAGCTCCCTTATGCCATTGCACTCTACGCACGGTTACCAAGCGTACTGAGGGAACCTTTAGAAGCCTCCGTTACTCTTTTGGAGGCGACCACCCCAGTCAAACTACCCACCAAGCACTGTCCCCCGCATAGCGGGGTTAGGCCTCAGATAAACAAAGGGTTGTATTTCAACAATGACTCCACAACGCCTGGCGACGCCGCTTCATAGTCTCCAACCTATCCTACACATCATTTATCCAAGGTCAATACTAAGCTATAGTAAAGGTGCACAGGGTCTTTTCGTCCCACTGCGGGTAAACGGCATCTTCACCGTTACTACAATTTCACCGAGCTCATGGCTGAGACAGTGTCCAGATCGTTACACCATTCGTGCAGGTCGGAACTTACCCGACAAGGAATTTCGCTACCTTAGGACCGTTATAGTTACGGCCGCCGTTTACTGGGGCTTCAATTCAATGCTTCTCCGAAGATAACATCTCCTCTTAACCTTCCAGCACCGGGCAGGTGTCAGGCCCTATACTTCATCTTACGATTTTGCAGAGCCCTGTGTTTTTGATAAACAGTCGCCTGGACCTCTTCACTGCGGCCCCCATTGCTGGGGGCGACCTTTCTCCCGAAGTTACAGGTCTATTTTGCCTAATTCCTTAGCCATGAATCTCTCGAGCACCTTAGGATTCTCTCCTCAACTACCTGTGTCGGTTTACGGTACTGGTACTAATTACCTGAAGTTTAGAGGTTTTTCTTGGAAGCCCTTAGGCGCACTATCTCTTTGTCCGAAGACTCCGAGTACTATCGTATTTCACCAGTTCCTGCGCATTTTACTACAGGACCTATAGCTAGGTACTTCAACGAACTATTCCGTCAGTTCGCGGCGCTTTCATCACTCCGTCACCCCATCACAGTAATTAGTAGTACGGGAATATTAACCCGTTAGCCATCGACTGTCCCTTTCGGGTTCGCCTTAGGACCAGACTAACCCACAGCTGATTAGCATAGCTGTGGAAACCTTAGTTTTTCGGTGTGCGGGTTTCTCGCCCGCATTATCGTTACTTATGCCTACATTTTCTTTTCTAACCAGTCCAGCCCTCCTTACGAAAAACCTTCAACCCTGTTAGAATGCTCCCCTACCACTTGCAATTACTTGCAAATCCATAGCTTCGGTAATATGCTTATGCCCGATTATTATCCATGCTCGTCCGCTCGACTAGTGAGCTGTTACGCACTCTTTAAATGAATGGCTGCTTCCAAGCCAACATCCTAGCTGTCTGGGCAGACAAACCTCGTTCTTTCAACTTAGCATATATTTGGGGACCTTAGCTGATGGTCTGGGTTCTTTCCCTCTCGGACTTGGACCTTAGCACCCAAGCCCTCACTGTTAGTGAACATTATACAGCATTCGGAGTTTGTCAGGAATTGGTAGGCGGTGAAGCCCCCGCATCCAATCAGTAGCTCTACCTCTGTATAACTTTATAACTAACGCTGCACCTAAATGCATTTCGGGGAGTACGAGCTATTTCCGAGTTTGATTGGCCTTTCACCCCTACCCACAGGTCATCCGAAGACTTTTCAACGTCAACCGGTTCGGTCCTCCACTGTGTGTTACCACAGCTTCAACCTGCCCATGGGTAGATCACACGGTTTCGCGTCTAACACTACTGACTAAAGCGCCCTATTCAGACTCGCTTTCGCTGCGGATCCATACCTGAAGTACTTATCCTTGCCAGCAGCGTTAACTCGTAGGCTCATTATGCAAAAGGCACGCCGTCACCCCACGAAAGGGCTCCGACCGCTTGTAAGCGTATGGTTTCAGGATCTATTTCACTCCGTTATTCACGGTTCTTTTCACCTTTCCCTCACGGTACTGGTTCACTATCGGTCTCTCAGGAGTATTTAGCCTTAGCGGATGGTCCCGCCAAATTCAGACAGGGTTTCACGTGCCCCGCCCTACTCAGGATACCACTATCTATTACATTTATTACCCATACGGGGCTATCACCCTCTATGGCGTCACTTTCCAGTAACTTCCGGTTCTGCATGCATAAAATGTCGTGGTCCTACAACCCCAGCACTGCCGTAACAGCACTGGTTTGGGCTAATCCGCGTTCGCTCGCCACTACTTACGGAATCACTTTTGTTTTCTTCTCCTCCGCCTACTTAGATGTTTCAGTTCAGCGGGTTTGCCCACCTATCGGTGTGCTATATCTTCAATATAGCGGGTTGCCCCATTCGGATATCTGCGGATCAATCTGTGTGTGCCAGTCCCCGCAGCTTTTCGCAGCTTATCACGTCCTTCATCGCCTCTGAGAGCCTAGGCATTCCCCATACGCCCTTATTTTGCTTATTGTACCAATCTTG
>NZ_JBQEMU010000012.1:1787-168697 GCF_052044235.1 Flavobacterium sp. 22659 | reverse complement strand
GTGCTGAAACCGCTTTTTTCTTTTCTGCTGGTTATGGTTCCTATTGCAATAGGCAGTTCGGCATTATTGCCCTGAAAATCTACAAAAACTGTATCGCCAATTTCCGGCAGCGTATGGTTTCCTCTGGCATCGCCTCCGTATTTCTGCACGAAGGGAATATAAGGAGTGGTTTCGCCTTTGGCTTCCTGCCACGGCATCTGCACCTGTATGCCGCTGAGTCCGTCCGGGTCCGCATTGCCCGTTACAACAGCAGTCTGGCTTCTGCAGAACGGCACTAAATCAGGATCGGTCTGGGGAGAGAATACAGAACCGTTAAAGTTTACGGCTGTAAAATAATTTTCATAACCGCCTCCGTCGTCGCAAATGTGGGTTATCTGTGTTACGCGGTAGGAGCTTTCCAGCTGTACGTCGACACCCGCTATCCTGACTTCGTTTCCTATCGTAATTCCCGGAACTTCGCTGGAGGCTTTTACTTCTGTTAAACGGCTTAAAATAGCACGCATTTTGTTTTTGGCATATTCTTCTGAGGAACGTCGTGCAGATCCTCCGGCAGGATTCTGGTTAAGCTGTATTATGGTTTCTTTATTAAAGAACTCATTAGACTTATTTAAAAAGTTCTGCTGAAAACCATCGGCTTCCCTTCTGTATTTTAAGGTTTCATCGGTTCTGTAACTGCCGTCTCGGTTGTCATTTTCTATTACTTTAAACATTGCCGGCATGAGTTTAATGGTATAATCAAAATCCTGCATGTTTACCCCGTAAACTAACTGGGGCTGTCCGCCCACACCGCCGGGGCTTCCAAAAACAGTGGTGCGTCCGTTATAATACAGCCAGTGTCCGTTTCTTTTTGCCAGACGGTTTAGAAAAGAGAAATTACTTTCGTTATACTGCACCGTATAAGGCAGGTTTTCTAAATAAAATGGTCTTACATCCATATCAATATCACAGCCTGATTTTACTTTGGTTACAATATCGCTCAGGGTCATATTGGTAAAAGAACTGCATTCGGGACCGTTTTCGAGTGCTATCGTGGAGCTTTTCCCTTTTATTACGATAATTTCTTCTATATCTTTTACACGGGATTTCTTCAGTTTTACTTTGGTTACCACACCATAGAACTGCATGGTGTAATGTTTAAGGTCTGCGCCAATCATGAGATCTTCCAGACCGTCTATAGGTTTTATTTCGATGCTGATTTTCTCGCCGTACAGTTTTTGTGAAAAAGGCATCACACTTTTAAACTCGTCAACTAATAAATCCTGTCGTACTTCAAATGAAAAAGTATGATGATCGTGGATGGTTTGAAATATCTTTAATTTATTGAAATTGGTAATCCTGATTTCGCCTACTTTAATGGTGGTTATTGTTTGTAATGCCATGCTGGTTGTTTTAATTAATTACTGGATATATATGCTTCTATCTGAGGATGATTAGAGGATTTGAATTTTTGAAAAACAACAAAATATTTATCGGTCTTATCGCCGCTGTTTTCAAAAAAATACATGCCGTTTGTTACTCTCTCAATTCCGTAATGAGGGTTTTCGAATTGTTTAAAATAGCTGTATGCCATTTCTATTACGGCTTCTTTTGTAGTGAAGTAATGAGTTGTGCCATGACTGGTAAATGAATCTCCAGGCTTTGGATAATAGATTTTACCATTTATAATTAATTCTTTGGGAATGGTCAGCCAGACATTATCATTTTTGTCTTTAAAATAAAATAGAAAATCTGCGGAGACATTAAAAAGAGTACCGTTGTCTGTGTCTAAAATAGCAGCAGTTTTACGGGTTTTATAGTCACCATTAGTTACAATAGGTTTTCGATACTTTTGGCTTAGTAAATTTTGGAGTAATTCCTGAGACTGCATATAATTACTTTAAATTGGTTTGATAGTTTAGTAAATATATGCCTGGTTGAAACTGTTAATTAGCCCCTAAAAGGTATTTTTATAACAGAATAAGGTATTTTTTGAAGCAGAAAGGAAATTTTGTTTGTTAGAGTAAGACTCAATTGAAAAGTGTGATAGTAGATTTTTTTGCAAACTTTTAGATTACGATATTTCTTAAAATAAAAAAACTTCCCATAAGAAACGAGAAGTTTTCGGTTTTCAATAGTATTTAAAATCTTATAAATCAGTTTTTAAAATGGCGCCATTACTTGCATTGGTAACTAAAGCTCTGTACTGCCCAAGCCATTTTGAGTTTAATACTTTTTTTATGGGTTGAAAAGCGGCTTTTCTGGTTTTAATTTCTTCATCAGATAAGTTAACCGACAAGATATACTGATCGACATCTATATGAATTTCATCGCCGTCTTTAAGCAGGCCAATCATACCGCCTTCTGCAGCTTCGGGAGAAACGTGTCCAATAGAAGCGCCTCTTGTAGCACCGCTGAACCTTCCGTCTGTAATTAAAGCTACAGAACTTCCTAGTCCCATACCCATAATTAAGCTCGTTGGAGCCAGCATTTCCTGCATTCCGGGACCGCCTTTTGGACCTTCATATCGAATAACAACTACATTTCCGGCTTTTACTTTTCCCATCATGATTCCGGCAATGGCTTCGGCCTGACCGTCAAAACAAACTGCTTTCCCTGTAAAAACTCTTGCGCCTGTAAGTCCTGCTGTTTTAATTACAGCGCCTTCTTCTGCAAGATTTCCATATAAAACAGCAAGTCCGCCCACACTGCTGTACGGATTATCTATGGTATGAATAATTGTCGTGTCTTTAATTTCTGCATTATCAATTTTTTCCAGTAAAGTTTCGCCGCTTATAGTTAGGTTATCAATTAAAACACCAGAACCTCTTTTGTTCATTTCTTTCATAACCGCATTAACGCCTCCGGCTCTGTTTATGTCTTCCATGTGAACGGTGCTTAAGCTTGGTGATATTTTAGCAATATGCGATACATTGCCGGAAATGGTATTAATGTCTTTTAGTTTAAAATCTACATTGGCTTCATTTGCAATGGCAAGCATGTGCAGAACGGTGTTGCTGCTGCCACCCATAGCCATGTCAACCGCAAAAGCATTTCGTACCGCATTTTCGTTTAGAATGTTCTTTAGTTTAAACTTTTCAATATCGTGCTGGTCTTTTGCAATGGCACAAATTCTTCGTGCTGCCTTGCGGTATAATTGTTCTCTTTCCGGAGTTTGAGCCAAAATAGTTCCGTTGCCGGGCAGTGCAATTCCCATGGCTTCCATTAAAGTATTCATAGAATTTGCCGTAAACATTCCAGAACAGCTTCCGCCGCTAGGGCAGGCATTGCATTCAATATCGTATAATTCTTCATCTGTAATGCTTCCTGCTTCATGTTTTCCAACGGCTTCAAAGGCTGTAGCCAGATCAATTGGAGTACCATTTTTTGTATATCCTTTCGACATTGGCCCGCCGCTTACAAAAATAGTAGGAACATCAACCCGCAGAGCGCCCATAATCATTCCCGGAACGATTTTGTCGCAGTTAGGAATGGCAATCATAGCGTCGAGTTTATGTGCATTCATAACACTTTCGATAGAGTTGGCGATAATTTCACGGCTTGGCAGTGAGTACAGCATTCCGTCGTGGCCCATTGCAATTCCGTCGTCGATTCCAATTGTATTGAACTCAAAAGGAACACAGCCGTTTGCCCTGATTTCTTCCTTAATAATTTCAGATACTTTATTCAGGAAAAAATGCCCCGGAATAATTTCAATAAACGAATTGGCAACGCCGATAAATGGTTTTCCAAAATCTTCATTTTTTAATCCTGTTGCTCTCAATAAGGATCTGTGTGGGGTTCTTTGAACTCCTTTTTTTACTTCATCGCTTCTCATTATATGTTTTTTTGTTTTTTGAATTGGTGTACCGAAGTATAAAAAGTTAAATCTGCGACTTTATGCGACTTAATGTTTCCGGAGAAATATTAAGATAAGCGGCCAGATTTACATTTGATAATCGCTGTATAAGTTCTGGATTGTTTTTAAGAAGATTACGGTAGCGTTCGGCAGCATTTTGAGTTAGTAAACTGCTGAGTTTAGAGGTTATTACCGTTAAACCGTATTCAAGGATATAGATATACATTTTATCCCATTCCGGTATTGTTTTTCTAAGGTGAAAAAAATCATTATAGGAAATAACCAATAATTCGGAGTTTTCTACGGCTTCAATATACTCAGGTGAAGGTTCTCTTGAAATAAAACTGACTATTGAAGTCAGAAATGTATTTTCAAAAGCCATAAATCGGGTCGAAATACTATGATCGCTGTTACTGTAGTATAAACGCAGACAGCCTTTATTGATAAAGAATATACGGTCTGCCGTTTCATCTTTTTCTAATAATAATTCATTTTTTGTAACGCTGACAGGTTTAAAACAGGCCAGAATTTCGTTGAGCTGTTCTTCTTTTATCGTGGTTTTCTTTTGGATTAATGCTGCAAGTATCTCTTTCATTTCCTCAATTTGCTTTTTTTAATTGCAAAATTATTCCAAATGAATTTTATAAACATTGACATTTATCAAAATCGTACTTTATTCTTCAAAAAAATGCCGGATTTCCTGATTTGACCCAAATAATTAATCTGATTTTTTAGGAATAGTTAATTACTGAAAAAAAATAAATTTAGGTACGCATTACGGATAATTAAATAGAATGAGATCTATAATTTTGTGTAAAATCTAAGAGAAAAAGATTCTTGAACCCTAAATAAAACTAAAAACATATGTCTGATTTTTTAAAACAATTTGGAGAAGACCTTAAAAAAAATATTCCAGGTTTCATCGCAGTTTCTGTAGCAGAAATTCAAAGCGGAATGTCGTATTTTTCACTTTCAACTGTAAGTGATTTTGATCCGGAACTAGCTTCGGCTTATAACCTTGAAGTAGTTAAGGCAAAAATGAATGCTATTAAGGCTTTAAAAATAACCGATCAGGCTATTGATAATATCATGATTACGCTTACATCTCAAATTCATATTCTTGACGTTTCAGACAATGGTGATTATTTTATCTACCTGGCTGTAGATTCTACAAAAGCAAATCTTGGAATGACAAAATCGATTTTGAATAAATACAAAAAAGAGATTACCCAAAAACTGTAATTGCCTAATTTATAATTTTAAAAGAGGATTTTCTATTTTGAATTTCCTCTTTTTTATTTTATACCATTTTTTGTCTGCGAAGATTGATTTATATTTAGTCCGTAAACAAATTTAGTAAATGGAATTACGGAAGTACTTCGAAAAATACCACGACGAAGAAACCTGCATTGAAGAATTAAGAGACAAACGGCTGCAAAATGGTTTGTCTTGCAGGAAATGCTCACATAATCAGCATTCGTTTCGAAGAGTTGATTTAAAATTTCAATGCAAAAAATGCGGCAGCAGAATGAGTCTGCGGTCGGGAACCGTGATGGAAAATTCAAATCTGCCTATAAAATACTGGATGATCTGTATTGAATTGATGACGCTTTCTAAAAGAAAATTTTCCATATTGCAGATTCAGTATTTATTAGGTCACAAACGCTACGAACCTATTTGGTTAATGGTGCAGAAAATACGTCTGGTAATGCAAAAGAGAGACGAAAAATATACTTTGCGTGCTTATTCTGAATTCGATTCTGAATTTCTTAAGGAGATCGACAAACTGACCTACAAAAAGAAAACTAAAGATACCAGCGAAAACTGACTGGGAAATATTAATTACATCGAAAACTTTGTTTCATGTTATAATCTGCAACCTGTAAATTTCAATACATACTATCTGCAGCTTTTATCTTTGTTACACTTCTATCAGGAATTTTTCTTTTTAGATGTGTAAATCGAAATTTATGAGCACGATTAAAAAAGGTTGTATTATACTGTTTTGTGTCTTGGCTTTGCAAATTTTAAAAGCTCAGGACGCGCCTTATTCAATAGGTTTTATACCGGCCTCTATTGAAGAAATCGATGTTGCGTTTCCTATTTATGACAAATGGCATTTAAGCGGACAGGCCGATGTACAGTTGGTTACACAAGGTGCTTACACAAATGGAAATCCGTTTGAATATACACAAAGAGTAGTAGTAAGACCGTGGCTGATATATTCCGGATTTAAAAATATCAAATTATGGCTGGGTTATGCGCACAATCAAAAATATGCTGTAGAAGAAGCCGGAAACTACGAAACTCTCGAAAACAGACTTATTGTAATGGGAACTTTTTCTCAGGAAATGCCCAAAGGATCTATTTTTGAGCAGGTTCGTTTTGAAACTAAATTTTTTGATGACAGAACCGGAACTCCTCAAACAATTCCAAGAATAAGAGCAAGATTCGGCGTAAATCATTATCTGCGTCAAACCAAAGAAAAACCATTGTTTCTGGCTCCCAATTTAGGATATTATACAGAGCTGATGCTGAAATTTGCTTCTAAAGATTATGCGAAAGAACATTTTGATATTTTTAGATTGTCTGTGTATTATAGTGCAGGGATAACGCCAAATATCCATTTTCTGGCTGGAATAATAGGGCAGATGCAGCTTCGCACAAACGGAACCCAGTTTGATGTGTATTACGGGCCTATGGTTTCTGTAAAATACAGTATCAGACCAAAAGAAAGAGAAACTTTTGACAGCGTTGACGGCGGTGCTGATTAGAATTGTGTTTTAAATAAAATATTAAATATAATGGGTTGGCTTTTAATCCTGTTTAGTTAATCTAAACAGGATTTTTAGTTTATTAGAAATTGTTATTCTAAAATTTTTGTGTTAATTATTTTGTAATCAATATTTTATGTGGTTTTTAAATTTGAAATTTAATAGCGAATTAAATAGTATTACTAACGTATTAGTTAAAAAACTAACAAATTAGTTTGTCTACTAATTAATTAGTAGTATCTTGCATCAAAATATTTCAACTATGATAAAATTAGCCAAACGAGAAGAACAGATCATGCAGGTATTTTGGGATTTAAATAAAGCTTTTATACGAGATATAATCCCGCTGCTTCCAGATCCGAAACCACATTACAATAGTGTGGCCACAATAGTAAAGATTCTGGCCGAAAAAGGTTTCTTAAGTTTTGAAACTGCCGGAAATATGCATTGCTTTTTTCCAATAATAAGCAGGGAAGAGTACCAGCAGTTTGCTCTTAAAGATATTGTCAGCCAATATTTTGATAACTCATATCCGAGAATGTTAGCTTTTTTTGCAAAAGAACAAAAGCTTTCAGATAAGGAATTAGATGAAATTGTGAGCATCATTAAAAAAGAAAAAATATGATACCTTATATCTTATACACCGCGCTTATTCTTTCGGCTTGTTTTTTGTTTTACAAGCTGCTGCTGCAAAAAGAAACCTTTTTTCATTTGAACAGATATGTACTGCTTTTTTGTATGGTATTGGCATTTACAATGCCTTTAATTCCGGTGCCGCAGCAATTATCATTTAGAAAAAATGCAGCAGAAAAGTCTATTGAGACTGCAAAAATCCCAACAGGAACTGCTGCGACTCAAACATCAAAAGAAAAATCTATTCAGCCGGCGCCTGTTGAGGAGACAAAACAAGTAATCAATGTTGATGTCTTACTGCAGGGTATAATTTATTTATACTGGTTTGGCGTGGTAATATTTGGTCTTAATTTTTTAATGCAGGCCGTTATATTGCTTTTTAGATCCTATTCAGGATCTGTAATTCAGGATGGAAAGTTTCGTATTGTTGAAATAACGGGTGATAAAGCGCCGTGTTCTTTTGGTAATAACATTTTTATCAATCCTGAAAAGTACGAATGGGAAACCTACAACCAAATTCTGCTTCACGAAAAAATCCATATTGAACAGAAACATACTATAGATCTTCTGCTTGCAGAGGTTGTTTTGGTTTTTCAATGGTTTAATCCGTTTGCCTGGCAGTGGCGAAAAGCACTCGAAACTAATCTTGAATTTTTAACCGATGATCAAATGCTGCAGCACGATACGGTTGAAAGAGAAAGTTATCAGTTTAGTCTGTTAAAAGTAGCTGCGCCGCAATTTCCTTTGAGTCTTACAACTAACTATAATCAATCATTATTAAAAAAACGAATCATCATGATGAACTCAAAAAAATCAAATGTGCACACCACATGGAAATATTTTTTCCTTGTGCCGCTAATGGTGCTTTTTGCCTGCCTTTTTAATCAACCGGCAGCGCAGAGCCAGTCTTTAAATTCTAAAGGCGAATCGAAACAAAATGTTATCGTTGAAGATGAAATGAAAACCGATGGAAACTGGTTTGCCGTTATCAAAGGCGATTCTATAGAAATCAGCTTTAAAAGCGATGAACATAGCAATTCTTCGCATACTTTTCAATTACGTGAATTAAGCGGTATTCCGAGAGATAAACAAGGCGATTTTACTTTGACTCGTGAAGCCGGAACTATGAATTTTAATGGGAAATTTGAAGGCGACAAAGGAATGGGGACTTATAAATTCACTGCAAATAAAGATTACAGCACTGCTATGAACAAAGAGGGATTAGATATTAAAAAAGATAATGATCTAATGGTGTTCTTTTTAATTAATATCAAAGTCTCTTATGTGCAGATGCTTAAGAAAAACGGCTTTAATAATTTAGATAAAGATCAGGTTATTCCCCTTGCAGCTTTAGATGTAAATGAAGCTTATATAACTTCAATCAAAAAAGCTATTCCGGATATTGATTTAGAAAATCTTGTTCCTTTTAAATCATTAGGAATAGACAAAGCTTTTATTGAAGAAATTCGCAGTTCAGGTTATAAAAATGTTAGTCCAAGTAATATTATTGCCTTAAAATCTCAGGGTATTGACGGAAAATATATCAATGATTTCCGCAGTTCAGGTAAAAAAAGCGATAACGTTGAAAATAACAACAGAAATAATAATGATGACAACGACGATGATGATATCATTGCTTTTAAAGCATTAAATGTGGATAAAGCTTTTATTGATACTTTTAAAGTATTAGGATATAATAATCTTTCAAACGGTGATCTTATTGGTTTTAAATCATTAAATGTAACTCCAGAATACGTTAAAAGTTTTCAAAATGCGGGTTATAAAAACATTTCGGCAGAAAATCTAATGGCTTTAAAATCTCAGAATATTTCACCAGATTTAGTAAAAGAATACAAAAGTCTAGGGTTTGACAATCTTGATCTCGAAGAAATTGTGGGAGCAAAAGCAATTGGTACAACTCCGGCTTATATTAAATCGATACGTGCAAAAGGGCATGATTTTAAAAGTCTTGAAAAATATATTGCTTTAAAAGCGCTGGCTAATAATTAATTATTTGAATCAGCTTTAAAAATACCTCAGTTGTAAAACTAAAAAAGCCCAAACCTAAACAGGAATGGGCTTTTTTATATAATGAGTTTTCTATATTCCTTTTTTCTTTAAACAGCGGCCTCTTGGTTCGTCGCCTTCGTAGAGTACAATTTCCGAATGTAAAAACTGAGCTGCATCTGCAGAGCCTTTTACTTTTATAGCACTGCGTTCTATCATTTCAGTTTCAAATTCTGTTAATACACTTTCCCTGATTCCAATTTCTTTCCATTGAGAATTTCTGCATGCTTTTACGATTCCTCTTGCTAATGTCAGCGCGTCTAATAATGCCTGATTGGCTCCTTGTCCTTTAAACGGACTCATTGGGTGAGCAGCATCGCCAATTAAAGTTACTGAACCGGCATTTTTTAATAAATCTGACTGCAGCAATTCGCGGTCATAAACAGGATATCCTGAAATCTGGGCTTCTTGGGTTGTCATTAAAATCTGCGGAATAGGATCGTGCCACTGTGTTCTGCGGCAGGCTTCTTCTTTGAGTGCTTTTTGACCTTTTGCACTTAATATTTTTGCATCGTTTTCAGACATTGGAAAACTAAGCTGCCACATTATAGAATCTGATTTGTAAGGCATAATGTAGATACGCTCATTGCCGTTTGCCGTTTGAAACACCGTTGCACCGTCGAGCAAAGGGCTTTCTAGATTTTCAAGAGCACTCAAAGGACAGATTCCTAATATTACAATGCAGTCCAAATAACGTAAAGGCGTAATTTCATCGCCAATCAGCAATTTTCGAATAGAACTGCGAATTCCGTCAGCACCAACAACAAGATCTGCTTTACAATTTTTAGTTTCGCCGTTTACCTGAAAATTGAGGTCAACATTTTTATCATTTTGGTTAAAATCAATTAATTGATGTCCCCATTGAACTTTATCATGTCCGCCAAGCTGTTCAAGCAAAGACAAACGCAAAGACTGTCTGGCGATATGCATATTAGTTCGTTTAGAAGTTGTTTTTGCATTAGACTGCAGCCATTTTCGAATTCCCCATTCGCCAATAACTTTTCCTTCTGTAGTATGAACCAAGTGTCTTGTCGAAATAACTTTTTCATCTAACGAAAAAATACCTAAACCTTCGATTGCCTTACTAGCCTGCTGTAAAGTAAGTCCGTAACCCTGAGAACGGGCTTCGAAATCAGCATCACGTTCAAAAAGTGTAAAAGGAATTCCTCTGTGCAAACAAGCCACAGCGAGAGCCGTACCGCCAATACCAGCACCAATAATGGCAATATGAGGCAGGTTTTTATTGTCTGGTTCAGGAAAATTTAGCGAAGAAACCAAACCAGATCCGTTGCATTTTGTGCAGGTGTATAAGTGTGCTTTTGGACGAACAGGAGCTTTGCCTTGGCTGTTGTTTTTTTGAAATAAATCTAATGCTGTTTGATAATCACGACGGGCTTTATTGCTTAGTCCGCGGTTTTTTTTACCACTTCCTTGGCATTCTTTACAAATAGTCCAGCTTGTTTTTTCGTTTTCTGATTTTTCCACTTTCTCTTATTTTACCGGACTTTAAAACGTGAATTTTTCTGCGTTTTCAGGTGTGCAAATTTATGACAAAAGATGGGCTTGTCAAAAAAGGCTTCAAAATTTAGGAATTTAGATTGTATTCTGCTTGTAATGGTTTAATATTAAATAATTTGTGTTTTGTTTTGAAAGTATATTTTATAACTTTTACATATGATTATGTAAGTGCCGTTTTTTGTATTTGAAGTAATTTTATTAAAATTTAAAACTACAAATTATGGGCACAAATAATCAAAATCCGAATGCTGCTAAACCAAGCGGATCAGATAATCGAAGCGATACGAGAAAACATCAATATAGAGATCATGATGAAATTTTAACAAATGATGAAAATTATGATGTTGATACTCATGAATTTAAAGGCGAAGAGCCAGATTTTGACGATAAGTTGAATAACGAAGAAAAAAAATAAAATAAAAGTCTCAATTTTTTGAGACTTTTTTATTTTCGATGATAGAAAAGGACTAATTAGAAGATTCTTTATAATTTTTGACAAAAATGAAGAAGTAAAAAGAAACTATGATTTGATTTTTATAGATTTGTAAACTCTCAGATTTTTTCTAAAAAAAGTTGAGAACCATATTATAAAATTTTATTACAATGAAATCTGTTACTCCACTATTTTTATTTTTAATGTTCATCTGTTCAACCTCGTATTCTCAATTAAGTTCAGATAAAATATTCGAAAGCTTTAAGCAGGGAGAACGTACTAACTGCTCATCAATTGCTTTTATAAAAGCCTCTTTAAATGTTTACGGATTAGATAATCTTTTTGAAACTGAAAAAATAGATGATAATCTGCAAAAGATAACATTAAAAAATAATGCCTCATTTAATTTAAAAAGTGAAGAACTAAACAAAGCTAAGATTTCTGCAGGATTTGTATTTATCAAGGATAACTGCGACAGCGAAAAAATAACTGACTATGCTGTTTTGACTTATGCTGTAATGGCAAAATACAAACAAATCATTGATAAAGAGAAAACCTTTGATGAAGCGTTGGAAGATTTAGAAGATGGTACAGTTTATACGCCGACAATTTATAAGTATTTGGGTTTTAAGCTGGGAAAACAAATCGAAAAATTAGGAAGACAGGAGGGAAGTGAATTTTGCGGCGTAGTAGCATGGTCAAAAGCACATGCAGTTTTTGTATGTGAAGAATTTATGGATTATTACGGAAACAAAAAAAGTATTTTTATTAAATATCCCGGCCGTTTTAGAATAATTAAGTCTTAAAAAGACAGAAAAAAGCCAATTGTTAAAGTTTTCTAAAAAAAAGAAAATAATAAAGTTGCAATTTAACTTAATTTGCATATTTTTGCCCTAACCAAGAACCTATTAGATCTACGAAAATGAAGAGCAAAATTATTTTTTTAAGTGTCCTTTTCTTCTTGACAACGGCAGCTGTTTCGGCACAGGCAAAAAACGCCCCAAGAAGTATCATCAGTACAACAGCCTTAATCCGTAAATACCACGATCAAAAAGAATTGAGCGGTATGCAAAAAGGAGAACTATTGGAATTGTACATTGAGCGTATTAAAGTTTTAGTTAAAACGCTTCCTTATATTGCTTTGGTTACTAAACCTGGTGTTACGATGGCAGATTTAGGTATTCCAGACGATGGAGATCACAAAAAAATATTAGACAATCAAGCGGTTGGAACATCAACTTTCTTAGATACTACAGTAGAGTTTCAAAGAAAAATGATGCCTTACTCTGATAAAGGAAACCTTATCGCGGCGATTTTATTCTACGAAAACACATTAAAATCTTTACACGAGTTTAATGAATTAAACGAAATGTAATATTTTTTATAAAACAAAAATAAAACCTTCAAAGTCAGTTGATTTTGAAGGTTTTTTTATGATTAAGCTTTTTGAAATCTTAAAATAATTCAAGCTGATTATTTGTATTTGGAGGTCTTTTTTTAGGAGGTTTAGCATCGCCAAAAACAGTTTTTCCTCCATATTTATACGATTCGTTTCGTTCTTTTTGAATCAAAGCATCAAAATTAGAATTGGGCGTAAAACTCTGTTCCGCTTTTCTGGATATTTCAGATAATTTTTTAATTGCTTCAATCTTGTCGCCATTGCCAATTTTAGCTCGGTTAATTGCCCGCTGTAATGTATTTATAGTTTCATCATATATAGTTACAGGAACCGGAAACGGATGTCCGTCTTTACCTCCGTGTGCAAATGAAAAGCGCGCAGGATCTTCAAATCGGGTAGGAGTGCCGTAAATAACTTCGCTCACTAATGCGAGTGATTGTAAAGCTCTTGGTCCCATTCCTTTTAAAAGAAGTAATTCTTCAAAATCCTCGGGTTTATTTTCGTGTGTTGCCCAAAGCATTGCACCAAGTCTTTTCATATTTACATCTTCCATTCTCACGTCATGATGAGCAGGCATAGAAAGATACTGCATTTCCTTCATGATTTTTGCAGGAGATTCTTTAGATAATTCTAAAATTCCCTCTCTGGATTTTGAGGCAGCCTGAGCGGTAAGGTTTAAAATTGTTCCCTGATTTTCTCCATAAATAAAGGTATGAGGCTCTTCAATAAAAGATTTTAAATCCTGTGAATGCCAATGATATCTTCTGGCAGTTTTAGAATCGGGGTTCATTCCCTGCTGAATGACAGCCCATTGTCCCATATTATCAACAATAAAATTATGCTGATACAATTGAAAACCATCCTGAATGGCTGTATTATCTACTTTAGCAGCAAGTTTACTGCAGTTTGCAAGGTTATTTCCGTCAAGCCCTGTTTTTTCGCCTACAAATAAAAGTTCTTGAGGAGTTAAAAGCGAATGTTTGCCTTTTCCTCCGCAAATGTAAATTCCAAGTTCTTTTGAATGCGGATTGACAGATTTTTTTAAGGCACCAAGTACAGAAGTAGTAATTCCGGATGAATGCCAGTCCATTCCCATAACAGCTCCAAAACTTTGAAACCAAAACGGATTGCTTAGTTTGCTTATCACTTCAGAAGTAGAAAATTCTAAAGCAATCGTTTCTACAATTGCCAGGCCAAGCTTAGACATTCGTTCAGAAAGCCATAACGGCACTTGTCCATAATGTAATGGAAGATCTGCTGTACCGGAACGTTTCATGGGAGTATTGAATTTTTACAAAATTACGAAAAAAAACTTTTATTAATCGTTTGCCATTCAAAGCCTTGATTACTTTCGTTCTTCCCATTCTCTTTTTAACATTGCATATTGAAATTCACTTCCCCATTTCCCTTTAAAAAATATGTTTTCTATAAAATGACCTTCTTGCTTAAAACCGACACTCTGCAATAGTTTAATAGAAGCAGTATTCTCTGCATCGACTATTTCGACTACACGGTGTAATTTTATTTCATTAAACAAAAAAGTCAAAATGCCCAATAAAGTTTCTTTTGCAAACCCTTTTCTTTGTTCCAGATGCGAAATTGTAATTCCAATTTCGGCAATTCTTGTGTCGTATTGATCAAGTTTAATGGCGCAGTCGCCAATTAGCTGTCCGGTTTCGCGATTTTCAATTGCATATTGCACCCATTCACCGGCTTTTCCAAAATATTTAGCAGCGTTTTCTGTTATAAACTCTTCTGCCTGTTCTAAATTCATAACATCAAAACCCTGGTATTTTGTAACTTCAGGATTCGAGCGGTAAATAATAAAGTTAGATAAATCATGTATGTTGAGATGTCTTATAATTAGACGGGGCGTTTCTATATGCAATGGCGTCATTGTTGGTATTGGTTAAGATTTTTTGCAAGTTATGAAAGTACATTTTTAATTTAATGCTTCGGATTAATTTTTATTAGAATAAATAATACTCAGTTTTATTTTTAAGAAAAGAGAATATTATAATTTATGATGTTAAAAATTTTCATATTCTTATTAATTTGAATAAAAATTATGAACTTCTTATCTAGATAAGTTCTTGATTTTTTATTTATATTAAAATTATATTTACTTGATTTTCAGTATTTTATTTATTGGAAAACGTTTTAGATATCTTGATTTTTATTCCACTTTTTTTGTAATCTTTTTTTTAGGTCTAGTTTCGTTATAATCCTATTTCTAGGAACTAACTATTTAAAAAACCGAAAATTATGAGAAAACAATTACATGGTATTTTATTTAAAAGAGAAAAAAGCCGCCACTTTATAATGTGGATTTTTTTCGTTCTCTTAACTTCAAATTTGTATGCGCAGCGAGGTTATTATGATGCAGCTTATAAAAGATACGAAGCAAACTTAGGACAATTGTCTAATGGAGCTTCAGTAACTGCAAAATCGTATAATCAAGCTGATTTACAGTCGGAAGCTTCAGATCAAATTTGTGTGAATATGTCTGCATCAAACGCAGCAGTTCAATGGACGTTAACTGAGGCTGCAGACGGACTCGTTATTCGATATAGCGTTCCTGACGGTCAGTCTGGAACAATAGGCGTATATAATGGCAGTACAAAAATTACAACGCTTACTTTGACTTCGACATGGTCATGGGAATATTTGTGGAGTAATGGAAATCCAAATAACAACGGAATTACAAACCAAAATCCAAGAATGCGTTTTGACGAAGTACGTTATAAACTTCCAAGTAAAATACCAGTATCCGGAACATTGCGTTTGGTAAGAGAAACGGGTAATATTCACTTGGATTTTGCTGAAATGGAACCAATTCCTGCTGCAGTAACAGCACCTTCAGGTTCTGTTACTTATACAGGAAACGGGAGCGATCTTCAAACTTTTATTGATGCCAACGGCGGTAAAAAAATATTTGTTCCAAGCGGGGTTTATAATGTCAACCGCGAATTGTATTTTGGTGCTGCCAACACCTCTTTAGTTGGAGCGGGAATGTGGTACACGCAGATTAATTTTACCAATACCAGCAGCGGTAACGGAGGATTGAGAGCCAATGCAAGTAACATTTCTTTTTCAGATTTGTATTTAACCACAAATTCTGCTTCAAGAAGTAATTCTTATAAAGCGATAAATGGTGTATTTACGTCTGGTTCTACAATAAAAAATATCTGGGCAGAACATTTTGAATGCGGTGCATGGATTGCTCAATATAATGTTGGCGGACCTGCAATTGCAGATGGATTTACCTTATCGCACTGCCGTTTTAGAAATAATTATGCCGATGGGATCAACCTTTGCAAAGGAACGGCAAATTCTATTGTTGAACATTGTAATTTTAGAAATAACGGTGACGACGATCAGGCAATCTGGTCTGCTAACGGACAGGAATGTATCAACAATACTTTTAGATATAATACGTCAGAAAACTGCTGGCGTGCCTGCGGACTGGCTATTTATGGCGGAAAAAATAATAAAGCTTACAACCTGATTATTAAAGACAATCTGGAAGCAGGTATTCGTGTGAGCAATAATTTTGACGGCGCACCATTTAACAATGACGGAAGCCATGAAATACATGATATTACAGTAAGCACATGCGGTACTTTTAATGATACGTATAACAATCCTGTTGCGGCGGTAGATATTTTCAGCGCCAGTAATGCCGGAACTCAGGTTAAGAACGTTCAGTTGTATAATATCGATATTTTAGATTCAAGAAACGATGCCATTTCTATAAGCAAAAGATCTGGAGACGGTATTTACAATCTTAGTTTTAAAAACATTACAGTTAACGGAACAGGGAAAGAATATCCAAACAACAATGCTCTTAACAGAAATTGGGGCAGAGGTTATTTTGTACTTATTGCGGGTTCTCCAAACGGAAACGGAACGTATTGTAATATGAATTATTCTAACAGAGGAGGAAATGCATCAGCTAATGAAGAAATTAGTGCGATTGGCAATTTTTCATGGACACAAAGCAGTAACTGTTCTGTAACAAATGTTCCGGTAACAGGCGTAACAATTGCGCCAACAACAGTAACTCTGGGCGCTGGCGCAACACAACAATTAACGCCGACTATTGCTCCTGCAAATGCAACAAACAAAAATGTATCGTATAGCTCTAATAATACTGGCGTGGCAACAGTAAATGCATCTGGTTTAGTTACTGCGATTGCATCCGGATCTGCCACAATAACGGTTACTACACAAGATGGAGCTAAAACAGCATCATCGGTAATTACTGTAAATTCATCAGCTGTAGCTGTAACAAGCATTAGTTTAAGTCCTAATGCTGCATCATTATCAGTGGGAGGAACACAACAATTAACACCAACTGTTCTGCCTTCTAATGCGACAAATAAATCGGTAAGTTATAGTTCAAACAATACAGGTGTTGCCACAGTAAATGCTTCAGGACTTGTAACGGCTGTTGCTAACGGAACAGCAACAATTACAGTCACCACAGCAGATGGAAACAAAACCAGTACAGCCTTAATTACGGTAAGTACAGCTACAGGAAGTTATTTTACCATTAAAAACAAATGGACGAATAATTATTTATATGATGCAGGGGCTAATGTAGGTTATGGTGCAACTGTTGCAAATAACAATTACAAATGGGAAAAAATAGCTGTAGATGCCACAAACTTTATCTTGAAAAATGTAGGTACAGGAGATGTAATGCATATTGAAAATTTAACAGGATCTGTACAATGTACAGCAGCAGGTTCTGACTGGTGGAGCGCACAATGGTCAACCGAAAATGTAGACGGAACCTGGGTAAGAATCAAAAACAGATGGCAGACAGGCAGTATGATTCATATTGAAAACCTAACAGGTTCTGCTCAATATGTAGGAGCTCAAAATAGCTGGGAAAGTGCACAATGGCAGTTTCAGGCAGCTTCGGCATCAAAAAAAATCAATGAAGCTGAAATAACAGCCGAAAATAATACTGCAGTTAGTATTTATCCGAATCCGGCAGTTAATAATGAATTTAACATTGCATTACCTGAGTTAAGCCCAGACGATACAGCAACAATAACGGTTACAGATATAAACGGAAGAAAAGTTTTAGTAAAGAAACTGAATTCGTCAGCAAAAATTAATCATGATTTGGCTTCTGGAATTTATGTTGTTACAATTCATTCAAATGCTTTAAATATTTCTAAAAAACTGATTGTGAAATAATTTGCATTAATATTTTTTTAATTTAAATAAATCCAATAACCCTTATGCAGCATGCATAAGGGTTTTGTTTTTTTAAACGAAATAAACAGCCAGCATAAAATTTTGTAAATATTAATGGTAATTATATAAATGTAAACCAAAAGTGGTAATTTATATTTGATTTGTTATCTGTAGCTCAAATGAAATCATTCAGAACAATTGTTCACCTTAAAAAGAATTTTCAAGAGATTTGAATACTTCATATTTTTAAATTTAAAGCATTCATTTTTCATACGTATTCAGCTTTAAGACTTGATAGAATATACGGGGCGGCTTGTAATAATTTTAATTTTTATACTGTCTGTTTTTTTTTAAAATATTCGACGGTAATAAAGTATATTTGACAATTAGCAGTTAAGGCAATTAAGCTTTTTTAGATATTCTACAGCAATGGGGTTAACAGGTAATGATGAACTTTTTTATACAATTTTTAACTCTGCGGCAAACGGTCTTATTGCACTGCGGCCAGTATACAATAAAGAAAAAATTGAAGATTTCTTACTACTGTTCTGCAATTCCCGTATTCAAGAATATTTTGAAGTTGAAGAATGTAAAGACCAGCTTTTTACAGATATTTTCAAACGTTATGATGCAGATATTCTCATCGAAAAATTCACCGAAACTCTAGTAAATAGAAAAAACTCTACTTTTGAAATCAGTTTTGAAATTGGAGAACAATTATATTGGTTTCGCTTTACAGCAGAAGAAAAAAACGGTTTACTAATCGTTACTGTTGAAAACATAACTGAATATAAAACAAAGAGAAACAATCTTATTGCCGCACTAACAGCGATTGAAAAGCAGGAAAGATTTTATAATTCCATTACCAATACCACACCAGATTTAGTGTATGTATTTGACCTTGCATATAATTTTACGTATGCCAACAAAGCTTTGCTGGATATGTGGGGTAAGTCAGCGCAAGATGCTATAGGTAAAGGCTTAAGAGATAACGGTTACGAAGAATGGCACGCAGTGATGCATGAAAGAGAAATAGACGACGTTGTTGCTAATAAAAAAATGATTAGAGGCACCGTATCCTTTCCTCACGCAGAATTAGGACGAAGAGTTTATGACTACATTTTTGCTCCGGTTTTTAATAAGCAGGGAGAAGTAGAAGCGATAGCCGGAACAACACGCGATATTACAGAAATAAAACTGGCGGAAGAACAGCAGTTTTTAGCAAGAAAAAGGATAGAAGAAAGTGAATCCAGACTGCAGTCTATGATTCACCAGACACCTTCGGCTACATTGGTGCTTATGGGAGCAGATTTGGTAATCGAGCAGATTAATAGACAAATGCTTGCTTTAATTGGCCGTGGGGAAGAAATTATAGGCATGCGGTTGATTGATGTTCTTCCGGAATTAAACGGGCAATATGTTTGGACACAGGTGCAGAACGTTTACAATAAAGGAATTCCTTTTGATCAGGCAGAAGTGCTTGTTCAGCATAACCGAACAGGAGAAATGCGCGACTATTATTATAATCTGGCCTATCGTCCTTTAGTTCAGGATGGGGTGATAACAGGAATGATTCAGGTAGCAGAGGATGTGACAGAACAGGTTACGGCAAGAAATAAAATGGAAGAAAGCGAAAAGCGTTTCAGAGCTTTAGTAAATGCTTCTTCAGATTTTGTGTATCGTATGAATGCAGACTGGACTGTAATGAGAAGTTTAGAAACACTGGATTCTTATGCATCTGAAGGCGAACCGGTTTCTAACTGGATTAACAGTTATATTCATCCTGATGACCGGAAAAAGGCTTTGAAACTTATATCTGAAGCAATAGATAATAAAAGTATTTTCCAATTAGAACATAGAGTTCTAAATGCAAATGGTACTATTGGCTGGAATTTTTCCAGAGTAGTTCCTATATTAGACGATAATAATACTATCATTGAGTGGTTTGGTGCCGCAAGTGATATTACTTCACAAAAAGAAGTACAGCAGATTATTAATGAAAGTGCAGAAAATTTTCGACAGCTTGCCGATTTGGTACCTCAGATTATATGGACAAGCAGGCCGGATGGTTTTATTGATTATTATAATAAGCGCTGGTACGAGTATACGAATTTGAAAGAAAATGAATATGGTGATTCGAGCTGGATTTCTGTATTACACCCGGATGATGTAGAATTAGTTAAAGATAATTGGTATGAGAGTATCCAATCTGGTAATTTTTATCAGCTTGAATTTCGATTAAAAGATAGTGTTACAGGAGAGTATCGCTGGTTTTTAAGTAAAGCTGTTCCTATCAGGGATGCATCAGGAGCTATTACAAAATGGTTTGGTACATGTACAGATATTCATGAACAAAAAACTGCTACCGAAAAATTAGAAGTCCTGATAAACGAACGTACACGGGAACTACAGCGTTCTAATGAAGACTTGCAGCAGTTTGCTCATGTCGCTTCCCATGATTTAAAAGAACCGGTACGAAAAATAAAAACTTTTATAAGCAGGCTTGAAGATAATCTTGAAGGAAAACTCGATGACTCGGCAAAGAAATTCATTGACAGAATACACGTCGCATCAGATCGAATGTTTAACATGATAGAAGGTGTTCTGGCATATTCTAAAATAAATGCAGATCAGCAGAAACCAACAGTAGTGGATCTAAATGAAGTTTTAAAAAATATTGAAACCGATTTAGAAGTTTCTTTACAAAAAACAGGCGGTGAAATCTATTACGATAATCTTCCTGTGCTGGAAGGCGCACAGGTATTATTGTACCAGCTTTTTTACAACCTGATTAATAACTCTATTAAGTTCGCTAAAGATGATGTTCCGGTTAAAGTAAAATTATCCTCAAAAATAATAAAACAACAGGATAATGATTTTGCCGTTATTACTGTAGAAGATAATGGAATTGGTTTTAACGAAAATCAGGCAGAAAGAATATTCGAAACTTTTACAAGACTTAATTCTAAAGATTCTTACGAAGGTACAGGTCTGGGATTATCGCTCTGTAAAAAAATAGTTGAACGCCATGCAGGAACTATAACTGCATCGGGAAGTCCATATAATGGAGCAGTATTTACTATAGTGCTTCCTTTGAAACAAGAAGAAAATGATATTTAAATATGAATAAAAAAATAATTTTGCTGGCTGACGATGACAGGGATGATATAGAAATGTTTTGCGAAGCCTTAGAAATGGTTAATGAAAATGTTATCTGCGAGTGTGCAGAAAACGGCGATCAGGCATGGCGTATGCTAAACGACATGAATGAAAAACCGCAGCTTATCTTTCTGGATATTAATATGCCTATTATGAATGGATGGGAATGTCTGAAATTAATAAAAAAAGATGAAAATTATCAGGATATTCCCGTGATCATAATTTCAACATCTTCACATAAAAATGATATGGAGACGGCTTCTAAGCTGGGAGCACTAGGTTATTTTGTAAAACCAAATGATTTTAATGATTTAAAAAGTATGCTCAAAATTATTACCTCTAATGAGGGAACAGATTTAAGTGATGCTTTACATAATCTGCAAAACAGTGGTTCAAAATACATTTTTCATTTGTAAAAGAGTTCAAAACAACCTTTATTTTAAAGTTTAGAATAAAAAAAGTATTGCTTCTTTTTCCTGTAGAAAGATTTCTTTTCTCTTCTATATTTCTTATTTTTAGTATTCTAAAATAAGAAAGCATGATTTTAAGTGTCCAGCGTTTACTGTCCTCTTTGCTTTTATTAGCAGCATTACTGATAAATTCTAATGCAGTTACAGCCCAATTATTGGGTTCAGCAAAAACTACAACAGAAGAACCGGTAAAAGTCCCGGAAGATTCTTTGGGAAGAAGAACACCTCAAGGAACAGTTAATGGATTTATTAAAGCTATTGGCGAGCAGAATTACCTGCGTGCCAGCCAGTATCTTGTACTAAGTAAACGCTCTTACCGCAAAGCAACCGAAAGAATACGCATAGTAAAAACATTTCAACAGCTTTTAGATCAGGGCGGTAATCTTTCGCCGTCATCCATTATTAGCAATAAAGAAACCGGACGGACAGACGATGATCTGGCAACGGGTGTAGATCTTGTAGGAAATATTTCTACGGGTAAAGAAACCATACAGCTCTATTTAGAAAATCAATCAGATGACAGCCAGCCCGCATTATGGCTTTTCTCTGCAGAAACTGTAGAATCAATACTTTCAGCTGATATTAGAGGAGAAAAAACTTTTTTAGATCGTATTCTTCCGCATTATTTAAAGGAACGAAAATTAGGAAACGTTCCTATAGGTCATTGGGCAGTAGTAGTTGTCATGACGATTTTGTCCTATTTATTGGCCAGAATATTAATTTTCGTAATAGGTTTTGTGATCCAAAAACTATGGAAAAAAGCCGATACAGAAAACGGAACAGCAATTATAGAGGCATTAACACTGCCGGTTCACATGTATCTTACCGTGATTTTGTTTGTCGCGTTTACACAGCGCATGGGAATTTCCATAGTCGTCCGCCAGCGTTTTAGTATTATTATAATCACCATCGGAATCGTAGCTTTTTTAATACTGCTTTGGAGAATGACCGATTTTGTAAGCATGTTTGCGCGAAGCAGAATGAGCAGGAAAGGCCGAATTTCTGCCATATCGGCGATTTTGTTTTTGAGCCGTACTACTAAAGCTGCCATTGTTTTTGTTGGAATTATTGCAATTCTCGGAATTATTGGTGTAGATGTTACGGCAGGACTTGCGGCACTTGGTATTGGAGGTATCGCCCTGGCTTTGGGAGCACAGAAAACTATAGAAAACTTTGTTGGCAGCGTCAGCCTTATTGCAGATCAGCCATTAAGAGTAGGCGATTACTGCCGGGTTGATGATATTAAAGGAACAGTTGAGTCTATTGGAATGCGGTCTACCACACTTCGTACTTCTGCTAGAACTATTGTAACTATTCCTAACGGACAATTATCGGCTAGTAAAATAGAAAATTTTGCCCATCGCGACCGTTTTATATTTAATCCGGTATTTACCTTTAGGATGGAAACAACTCCTGACCAAATGCGTTATCTTTTAGTAGAACTAAGATCTTTGCTGTATGCTCATCCTGCAGTTTTAAATTCTCCGCCTATAGTTCGTTTTACAGGAATAACAGCAGATGCTTTAAAAGTTGAAATTACGGCATATATAGAAGCATTAAATTTTGATATCTCTCAAGAAGTACAAGAAGATATCTTGCTTAGAATGATGGATATTATAGAAGCAAGCGGAACATCATTAGCCTATCCGTCTCAAACATTGTATATGGCTCAAGATAGTTCACCTTCAAATGAAAAAGCCGCTGCAGTTGCAGAAACTGTTAAAAAATGGAAAGAAAAAAATGAGTTGCAGCTGCCTAAATTTGATCCTAAACGTGTTGAAGAAATAAAAGACAGTATTAAATACCCTGGAGAAGGCAGTTTTAAGCCAAAAGAAGATTGATTTTTTTGATATGTCTATGTGTATGAAGTAATTAGAATTTGATATAAAAAATGTTTTTTGAAGAATATTTTATAAGATTTTTTGATTCAAAATTTCAAAATATCACATAAAAAGTGTTAAAAGTTGCTGTAAACGTCAAGTTTTCAAATATTTATAATATATTTAACACTGCAAACATGGGAATTCTGTAAAATTTGTGCATAATTTTGCAATGTCAAAAAACTTGATAGGAGTCCCAAACTGCTTTTAACTTTAATTTTACTGTCTTAATATGAGAATATTTTTTATGGCACTGCTTTTTTCTTTAAGTTCGTTTACCACTTACAAGACTGCGGACAATAAAGAAATTTTATCTGAACTGGAAATGATAAGACTTACAGAGCATGTAAATGAAATCAAAACATTTACTGCTTCAAATCATGGCTACAATAAGAAAATTGCTTTTCTTGTAGATATGAAAATCAAATCAGGTAAAAATCGTTTTTTTGTATACGACTTACAAAATAACCAAATTATCGATCAAGGACTAGTTGCACATGGTTCAGGGTCAGAAACCGGAATAAAAGGTGATATTCTTCAATTTAGCAATGCCCCAAATTCTAACTGCACATCATTAGGCCGTTATTGTGTAGAAAAACCTTATAAAGGTGTTTTCGGAAAAGCATTCAGATTGAGCGGTATGGATGAAACGAACAGCAATGCTTTAAAAAGAGCTATCGTACTGCATTGCTACAAAGAAGTTCCAGACGATGAAAAAGAATACTACATAATAAACAGTCACGGCTGCCCAATGGTAAGTGAACTTTTCTTTAAAAGACTTGAAAAAATAATTGACAGCTCAGATTCTAAAATCATGCTTTCAGTTTATTATTAAAAATCAGAATGCAATTTTTAGCAGAAACTGCTAAAACAAAATATCAAATACAAAGGGAGCTTATACAGCTCTCTTTTTTTATACATCATTCCGCGTCATTTTTGAAAATTAAATTATTCCTTTTTTTCTAATTCGATATACTTTTAAAGTATCCATCGCTCTTTTAAAACAAGGTTTGTTTAAAACTAAATTTCTGATATCAATTCCAAAAGCTCTATTTCTCATTTCCTTATTTGACAGTGCTTTAGTATCAGAACAATTCGGTCTGTAATTAATTCTAATAGTATTTAAGATTTTGCCTTCTTTAAAAAATTCAATTTGATCTTCAGAACTCGGCATAAGCCAATAACATTCAGGATAACTGTAATCACCTCTAATTTCATCTATTTTGTTTTTAGAGATAGAACTGAGCAGTTTAATACTGTCGTTTTTAGTAAATAAAATAGTGTCCAGATTTTCTTGTCCGCGGTAAAATGTTCTAACTGTTTTATTTTTAAAATCAAAAGCAACACATTTTTCATATTTAAATAAAATTGAAATATCAGTATCTGGTTTCTGTTTTGTATTGCATGAACTAAAAATTAAAGCGATAATAAGTAAGGGTAAAATGGTATTTTTCATGTTGTGAAAATTAATAAATTACTTTTTGTTTTCAATTATCTTTTCATTTTGAGCAGCTGTTTTATCATTTTGATAGGCTTTTATAAATAGAAAATAAACTGTCTTTTTTATTATATTGATAATCAATGTATTTTGTTACCCTAAAATGTTTTGGCATATCATTTGTTTTTTATTTTAAAAATAAAAGCAAAATAATAGTACTATGAAAGGGAATAAAACCAGAAGTAAAGAGATCACAAAAGCGTATCTATCTAATAAATCTCTGCAGCATAAAAACAGAATTATCAATTTAATGGTATTTACGATAGTTTTCTTTATCGCTCTTTTGCTGATCTCACAAATAGTTTAGCTGTTTTGAGTTTCGCATTTGAATTTCGATAGAGTAGTATTACAAATAGAAATTTTCTAAACTGATATGAAAACTATAAAGCGTAAAAAAGAAACCGTTGCAATTTTGCCTTATACGGTATCTAAAGAAGCAGTTGATTTTAGTATTGAAACTGCCGGACCTGCTCATATTTTATGGATAAATGAAATTTGTGAAGTAACATTACTATCGGCCATAGCACGTGGTACGGGTATATCCGGACGTTCGCCGGAACTTCTTGAACAAAAAATGAAAAAGGGAGAAGCTGTTATTGCATTTACAGCAGACGGAAGATGGGCAGGTTTTTCCTTTATTTCTTCTTGGGAAAACGGCCGTTATGTTTCAAATTCTGGTTTGATTGTTGCGCCAGATTTCAGGCATACCGGATTAGCGAAAAAAATTAAAAGAAAGATTTTTGAACTTAGTATTCAAAAATATCCTAATGCTAAAATATTCAGCCTTACAACTGGTCTTGCGGTAATGAAAATGAATCATGAACTGGGGTTTGAACCTGTAACATATTCAGAACTCCCCAGTGACGAAGAATTTTGGGATAATTGCAAAACCTGTGTCAATTGTCCTATTTTAAAAAGTAAGGACAGAAAAAACTGTTTATGCACTGCAATGCTTTATGATCCAAAAAATTTTCAAATATAAAACAGACTCCGTGTTTGCTGTAAAAATTAGTAACAAAATTGATTTTTGATGCGTATATTTGATATAGTAAAAAAAGGAAGCATTTATGAAAAAGCTAGGATTTTTATCATTTGGGCATTGGTCAAATAATCCATCATATCAATCTCGTACAGCTGCTGATACACTGCTTCAATCTATCGATTTAGCGGTAGCTGCAGAACAAATTGGTTTAGACGGAGCTTATTTTCGTGTGCATCATTTTGCGCAGCAGCTGGCATCGCCTTTTCCTTTGCTTTCTGCAATTGGTGCAAAAACAAGCAAAATTGAGATAGGAACAGGAGTAATCGATATGCGGTACGAAAATCCATTGTATATGGTGGAAGATGCTGGCGCGGCCGATTTGATATCAGGGGGACGTTTACAACTGGGAATAAGCAGAGGTTCACCGGAACAGGTTATTGATGGATGGCATTATTTTGGTTACGAACCAATGGCTGGTGAAACTGATGCCGATATGGGACGAAAAAAAGCATTGGATTTTTTAGAAGGACTTAAAGGTGAAGGATTTGCAGAACCTAATCCATATCCAATGTTTCCAAATCCGCCGGGATTGTTACGTGTTGAACCGCATTCTGAAGGATTAAGAGAACGAATTTGGTGGGGAGCTGCATCGAATGCAACTGCCGTTTGGGCTGCTGAAAATGGTATGCATCTTCAAAGTTCTACCCTTAAGTACGATGAAAACGGTAAACCCTTTCATGTTCAACAGGCAGAACAGATTAGATTGTATAAGGAAGCCTGGGAAAAAGCAGGACATCAGCGTGAAGCAAGAGTTTCGGTAAGCCGTTCCATTTTTGCAATAGTTAATGAACAGGACAGGTATTACTTTGGCGGACAAAGCAAAGGAGCTGACAGTTTTGGTTATATCGAACGTGATAAAAGAGCTGTTTTTGGAAAAAGCTACGCAGCCGAACCAGACAAACTAATCGAAGAACTGAGTCAGGACGAAGCGATTAAGGAAGCAGATACATTACTGCTTACAATTCCTAATACTTTGGGTGTAGATTATAATGTACATATTTTGTCTTCAATTTTAGAACATATTGCTCCTGCATTAGGCTGGAGATAGTTTTATAAAAATAAAGTAAAAAGCCCTCTATTTAAATGAGGGCTTTTATTTTATATGCTGCTTAAAATTTGACATTTAATTTCCAAAAAATATTGATAAGCTCGTTAGATTTGGATATAAACGGACTATTACGGAATTGATTGCAATACTGAATTAACATAAATAAAACAGACTATATAAGATGCAGACGATATTAGGTGCCAGCGGGCAGATAGGAGAAGAACTTGCAAGAGAACTAAAAAGGAATTTTACTTCAGATATTAGAATTGTAAGTCGAAAAGCTCAAAAAGTTAATGATACAGATACTGTTTTTTCAGCAGATTTAATCAATCGGGAAGAGGCTGTTGAAGCTGTTAAGGGAAGTGAAATTGCTTATTTTACATTGGGACTTCCTATGGATTCTGATTTATGGGAAAAACAATTTTTGCTGATTTTAAAAAATACAATTGAAGCTTGTAAAATAAACAAAACAAAACTCGTATTTTTTGATAATACATATATGTATCCGCAGGATGACAGAGTCCTTACAGAAGAAACAGTTTTTGATCCTGTGGGAAGGAAAGGGAAAATTAGAAAAGAGATGGCTGAAATGGTTTTAAGTGAAATGCAGTCAGGTCAGTTAGAAGCTGTAATTTGCCGTGCACCTGAATTTTATGGACCTGATAAAACACAAAGTATCACGAACACATTAATTTTCAAGGCAGTTAAGGAACATAAAAAGCTAAAAGTACCTTTGAGCGATGCGAAGAAAAGAAGCCTTATTTGGACGCCTGATGCAAGCAGGGCGACAGCATTAATAGGAAATACTCCAGATGCTTTTTATCAAACCTGGCATTTGCCTGTCGATGAAAGTCATCTTAGTTATAAAGAGTTCATCGCATTGGCTTCTAATATTTATGGCAGAGAATTAAAATATACTGTTATTCCTAAGTTTGTATTTAAAATAGGGTCGCTTTTTAATAAAAGAATGAAAGAGTTACAGGAACTGCTGCCGAGATATGAACATGATAATATTTTTGATGATTCGAAATTTAGAAAGCGTTTTCCGGATTTTGAAATAACAAATTATAAAAAGGGAATCGAAAGGATTAAAGAGGAGCAGGAAAGTAGTAAATAAAAAAAAGGAACTGATATTTCAGTTCCTTTTTTATTGCTTTTTAAAAAGCTTTATTATTTTCCGCTTGAAGCAGTAATTTTTCCTAATTGAAGTCTAAAATCTGGTCTTTTTGCATTGTATACGTCAACAAAAGTTTCTTTATTATCCGTTTGTGAATAAACGTTAAAGAAAACGCTGTTTCCATACCAGTTTTCTAAATCTGAATTGTCGCTTTTGTTTTCTGCAAAAATGTTACCGCTGCATTGGTTGAAAAACATTTCTTCAAATTTGATTTTCTTTAGGTTTTCAGCATTGATTTCAGTTTTGCTGTCAATTAAAACCGCAGGATTAAATCCAGAAACTACACTCCTTTTTAATTCTAAAGAAGCATTTTCAGCAACATAAACAGCTTCTTTTACTAAACCAGCCTGAATATCAGCTTTAATTTTTTCGCTGTCATTCAGCATTGTAATGTTTGTAGCAGAAACAAATGTAGATTTTTTAGTAAAGTCAGTTTCGCTTTTCTTTTCGTATGCTTTAACCTCTAAACATCTAGATCCGTCTTTGTTACTTGATAAGTAAGAAGATCTTACTGCTAACGAATTAAACAAACGACACTGTATACCTTGTGTAAATTTAAAATCATCATTGATTGATTTGTATGAAACTAACTGAGAAGCATTTACATCTCCGCCGTAAAAAGCAAACGAATCACCGCCTGAGTAACTTACCATGATATTTTCTATAACGGTTTTGTTACCTACACCTGCGATAGTCAATGCGTTAAAAGTATCAGCACCTTTTACTCTTTTACCAGCAAATTCAATTCTTACAAACTTTAAAACTCCTGAGTTTGATGCTGTATTATTTCCACCATACACAGTAAGAGATGGATCAAGATCCATGTTGTAAGAGCCAACGCTTCCAAATTTGTTAATTGGAGCATCACCAAGAATTACTAAACCTCCCCAGTCTCCAGCTTTTTTCATGCTGCTGTTTGAGGTAAACACAATTGGATCAGTTTCTTGTCCTTCTGCCATTATTTTAGCACCTTTAGTGATGATTAAAGCACCTTTAGTACTTACATCGCCAATAATCGTTGTACCTGGCTCAATAGTCAAAACTGCATTGTTTGTTACATAAACATTTCCCTGAAGAATGTATACGTTTCTTTTCATCAGTTTTGTGTTTTCAGTAATGTTTCCAGCTAAAATTTGATTTGCATCTTTAGATTCGGACTTGTGAGGTTTAAATTCTGTCCAGTTGTCCAGCCAGTTGTTGTAACCAATAATTCCTTTTTCTTGTTGTGCGTTTACGCCGGCAGCTGTCAGCAGTAAACAAATCATTAGAGTAATTTTTTTCATAGTCTTGGGGGCTATTTAGGTATTATACAATTTTTAAACATCTCAGAACGAAGCTTTTATTCAATACAGCTGTTTTTGACCTTCGGCAACCGTTAAGTGAACATTTATTTTAAATAGAACTTTTAAAAAAATATCAGAGTAGGTTTTTCTGCAGTGTTATACACAAATATAATCAAAAAGGTTTACATAGACCTTGATTTTACTGATATTTAACATTTGCTGCAGTAAATTTAATACAGCACATTTTTTTTAATTAGCACTACAGATATTTAACGATGAGTAAAGGTTTTTATTGTGCCGAAAATTCCTAGAATTAACTTTCTTGCAATATCTCTTCTTCTCATAAAATCAAATTTGCCGATAAAGACTCTTTTATATAATTTTACATGCTATGTATGAAATATTCCAAAAATACCTTGAAGATAAAACTGAACTGACACAGGCAGAATCAGAACGTATACAATCATTTGCTATTATTAAAAAACTTCGTAAAAGACAATATCTGCTTCAGGAAGGAGATGTCTGGAAATATGACGCCTTTATTACTCAGGGCTGTGTTAGAACTTATACTGTTGATGATAAAGGAAGCGAGCATGTAAACAGTTTTAGTATAGAAAACTGGTGGACAGGCGACCGGGAGAGTTTAATGATGCAGCAGCCGTCACGTTTTAATATAGATGCTATAGAAGATACCGAGCTTGTTCTTTTTACTCACGAGAATTTTGAACTGCTGTGCAGAGAAATTCCGGCATTTAATAATATGGTCAATACTATTTTGCAAAGAAGTTTTATAGCCGCTCAAAACAGAATTCAGGCTTCACTGACTTTAACGGCGGAAGAAAAGTATTTGAATTTTATAAATAAATATCCGGGATTTGCTTCGAGGATTCCGCAGACCATGATTGCCTCATATCTGGGCATGACACCAGAAACGCTAAGCCGTATTCGAAAACAAACCGCAAAAAAATAATATCATCAGGAGCTTTTAAAGCTCCTTTTTTTATGCCTGCTTCAAACTCTTGATCTAGATCAAGTTTTTACTTATTTCTAATCAATGTACAGGTTTTGCATTCGTCGCAACTTTGTAATGTTCAAAAGAAACAAACATTATAAACATTTAAAAATTAGAAATCATGTCAAAAACAATTTTCATTACAGGAACAAGTACAGGCTTTGGAAAATTAACAGCTTTAACATTAGCAAACGCTGGTCATTCAGTAATTGCAGGAATGCGCAACACAAATGATAAAAATGCCGCAGCCGCAAAAGAACTGGGAGCAGTAGAAAACATTGAAGTAGTAGATATCGATGTTACTGATGATGCATCAGTTAACAAAGCCATCGAAAAAGTAATTACTAAATACGGCAAAATTGATGTATTGATTAACAATGCAGCAGTAAGCGGTTTTGGTCTGCTTGAAGGTTATTCGATCGATCAGGTTCGTAAAATGTTCGATGTAAACGTTTACAGCGTACTTCGTATGTATCAGGCGGTGCTTCCTTCTATGAGAAAAGAAAGAAACGGACTTGTCATTAATATTACAACCGGAGCAAGCGGACACACACTTCCTTTTATGGTTCCGTATATCGCATCAAAACTTGTAGTAGAAAGTTTTACAGAAGGATTGCAAGACGAACTTGCTGATTACGGAATTGAAAATGTAAGCATCCAGCCTGGAGTTTATCCAACAGAAATGAATAACGGATCGAAAGCGGGTATTTATGCTGATAAAACAGAAATTATAGAACAATACGGCGAAGCTGCAACAGAAAAATTCAACGCATTGGGCACAGCATTATTTGGCAAAATGGCACAGTTCGATATGAATCCGCAGACTATTGCCGATGGTATTCTGGAATTGGTAAGTATGAAAAAAGGAGAGAGACCGCTTCGTTTTCCGCTTGATGCCATTGCTCAGGGAACTGATAAAGAATTTATAGAAGCCCGTGCTGCTATTAAAGCAAAATGGGTAGCTGCTTACACTAATTAATTTTCCTTTTAAACACATTTAATAATTTACAAGACATTTAAATAATCATGAAAACAACTCATAAAAAATCAAATAAAAAAGTACAGACTTCAGCAGCGGCAATACTTAATTTAATACTGCTTTTTTCTGCTTCAGAAAAAACAGCCGCACAAACTACTGCAGGAATCGTTGGAATTGATCATGTCGGCATTAATGTGCCGGATCTCAATAAAGCCGTTACATTTTTTAACGATGTACTGGGTTTTACACCCGTAACACAATTAGGACCAATTCCGCTTGATGCCGACTGGAAAAAATTAAATCATATAAATCCTAATACTGGAGCCGTTACCATAAAAATGATCAATGCAGGAAACGGAGCAAGCATCGAAGTGTTTGAATATGCAGATAATAAAGGAAGTAAAACGCATCCTAATACAGATGATATTGGAGCATCGCATATTGCTTTTTATGTAAATGATATTAATGCCGCAGTGCAGTATTTAAAAAGTAAAGACGTAAAAATCTTAGGAGAACCTTTTACAATGCCTTCTGGAGATACAGCAGGAGAAACCTGGGTTTATTTTGAAACACCTTGGGGGTCTAAAATGGAACTGGTTTCATATCCAAACGGAAAAGGATATGAAAAATCACATCCTAAAACTATATTATGGTCGCCAAAAAATGTGTCAGTGAAAAAAGTTTCTCCAGACGATTTCGATTCTAAAAAGAACACGGCAATAGTAGAAAATCATCTTAAAATTTGGAATGAAAAAGACGAAACAAAACGCAAAGCTCTATTAAATCAAGTGTATGCGGTTAATGTTGAAATGGTCGACCGTCATTTTATTGCAGAAGGAATTGAAGATATCAGTAAGTTTATTGTAGAACTTCAAACTAAAAATCCGGATTTCAGGTTTACTGCAAAATCAGTAGAGACAAATCATAACATTGTTCGATTGTACTGGCAGTTTGGTTCAAAAGAAAAACCAGCTGTTGTAAGCGGTATGGATTTGTTTGTAATTGAAAACGGAAAAGTACAGAAATTATACGTTTTTGTAGATCAGAAATAATTGACCCATTCAATTTTATCAGTTTTAAAAAGCCAGCGTACATAACGTCTGGCTTTTTAACTTTAAATCAGGATGCGCCTCTGTTAAAACCTATTGTATCTCTGTAGAGCTGTGAACGTTTTATTGATACCATGCGCGGCTGGCAGACTTTTGTAAAAGCTCTTAATATTTTGTAAAAAGAAGAAACCGATGCAATAATTATCGTACATTTATATACCTTAAGATTTGATTTTCATTCGCTTATTTTATTAGTATTTATATGAAGGTACAAGCCATTTCGAATCGGTTTCTTGTTTTTTTTAAAGAAAGAAAAGGCATTTCTTTTCTTCGCGAAAATGATAAAATTATCAGACAATTTATTTTTACTATTTTTTTTATCGGAATTGGAATTTGGTTTATCAAACACGAAAATTCAGAATTAAAAGAAGTAAAAAATGTAATTGCAAATGCCGGCAGTTTCTGGGTTTTATGCGGTGTTATACTTGCTGCTGTTTATATACTGCTTCAGGCATTCATGTATTATGCATCATTTAAGGCTGTACAAAGTAAAATTTCTTTTAAAGATGCTGTGATTTTGTTTCTGAAACGAAATTTTATAAGCGTTTTTCTTCCGGCAGGAGGAATTTCTTCCTTAGCTTTTTTTACCAAACCTATCGAAAAGAAGGGTGTTAAACCCACTCAAATTCATTTTGCGTCAATTGTATACGGTTTCGTTGGAATTCTGTCTGTAATAATAGTGGCAATTCCGGCTTTGTTGTATTCACTTTTTGAAGGAACCACCGGATCAGGAGAATGGTATGCATTTGGGGCCGTTGCAGGATTAAGTCTTATACTGTATTTTATTTATGATTCTGTTTTAAAGAAAGGATCCATCTACAGATTTATCATTAAGTTTTTTCCATCTGCAGAAGTATTTATGGAGGACTTAAGAAACAACAGAATTGTAAAAAGTAAATTTCTGCAGGTTGTTTTTAATTCGGTGCTGATTGAGTTTGTTGGAATAGCGCATTTGTATGTGGCAATGATTGCTCTGGGATTTACACCGTCTTTAACTGCAGCGATAATGGGCTATATTATTTCTGTTATTTTCCTGATTGTTTCGCCATTTCTTCGCGGCTTAGGCGCTATAGAAATATCGATGAGTTTTATCTTGATACAGTTTGGTTTTACAAACGTTAATGCTATAGCCATTACTTTTTTATATCGTTTTTTTGAATTTTGGATTCCGCTTCTTGCCGGAGCATCGCTTTTTATATTCAGTGCCAATAAGCTGTTAATGCGTATAGTACCGTCATTTCTTCTTTTTGCTTTAGGATTAATTAATATTATTTCGGTTTTAACACCCGCAATCTCTGAACGTCTGCATGTTTTAGAAAATATAATACCAATCTCGGCTATCAAAGTATCCAATTATTTTGTAATAACCGCCGGATTATTCATGCTTGTTAATGCTGCTTTTTTGCTCAAAGGATTACGAACTGCCTGGTGGTCTGCTATTTTACTGACAAGTATTTCTGTTGTGGGAAATATAACAAAAGCAATCGATTATGAAGAGGCATTAATTGCGCTTATGGTTTTGGTTAGTCTAATCGTAACAAGAAAAGAATATTACATAAAAAGCAATGCACATTTGCAGAGCATAGGTTTAAAAACAGTTTTAATAAGCATTGCAGCTGTTTTAATCTACAGTATTTTAGGGTTTTATTTTCTGGATAAAAAACACTTTAATATTGATTTTGACTGGCTTCAATCTATAAAATACGGACTGCAGAATTACTTTTTAATGGGAAACTCAGATTTAGTTCCTTTAGATCGTTTTGCCAAACGTTTTTTACTTTCTATAAACATCTGCGGGTTTTTATCTTTAGGGTTTTTGGTTTATGCTTTAGTTCGTCCGTATACAATTAAAAAAGAAGCGGTTGAAGATGACTTCATGACCGCAAATGCTATTTTAGAACAATACGGAGCTTCTGCTTTAGATTATTTTAAAACCTACGACGACAAAACTATTTTTATTACTCAAAACCGAAAAGCATTTTTAGCTTATCGTACCGCCGATAATTTTGCTGTAGTATTAGAAAATCCGGTTGCAGAATCTGCTGCTGAAATGAAGGAATGTATTATAGAATTTGATAGATACTGTTATAACAACGGATTAAGAAGTATATATTATCGTGTTCCCGAAGAAAACCTGGATGTATTTACTTCTCTGCAAAAGAAAAGTTTGTTTATAGGGCAGGAGGGTGTTGTTGACTTAGCAGCATTTACTTTAGAAGGAAGCGCAAAAAAAACACTGCGTAACGCCATAAACAAAGTGAAAGAAAAAGGGTTTAAAACCACCGTTTATACTGCGCCAATAAAAGACGGACTGCTGCAAAAAATAAAAGCTGTGAGTGATGAATGGCTTAAAAGTACAGAAAGAAGTGAGCTTGTTTTTTCGCAAGGCAGATTTGAATGGGAAGAATTAAAAAACCAGACCATTATTACAGTTGAAAATCCCGAAGAAAAAATTGTCGCTTTTTTAAACGTAATTCCGGATTATGTCAAAAACGAAGGAACATACGACTTAATTCGTAAAACTGACGATGCACCAAACGGAATCATCGATTTTATTTTGATAGAGTTATTTACGTATTTAAAATCTCAGGAATGTACTGCTGTAAATTTAGGATTAGCAGCTATGAGCGGCATTGAAGAAGCAAATACTTTTCCCGAAAAATCAATGAAATTTGCCTACGAACGAATTAAATATTTCTCACATTACAAAGGATTAAGAGATTACAAAGAAAAATTCTCTCCCGTATGGTATAATAAATATTTAGTGTATTCTCATGATTATGATTTACTGCAGGCTCCTTTGGTTTTAAACAAAGTAGTCAAACCATAATTTTTTAAATAACAGCATTTAATTGTTCAATATTTAAAACCAAGTAAGATGAATAAAAAGATAATATTAATCTTGTCGATTTTTATTTGCAGCACGGCTGTTTTTGCTTCTGTGCAAGACACTATTCGTGTGGGAGCATTTGGAAAAGTAACTCTTTATAAACCTAAAACAGCTCCAAATGCTGTTGTTTTGTTTATTTCCGGTGATGGAGGATGGAACAGCGGCGTTGTCGAAATGGCTAAAAACATAGTCGATCAGGGTGCTTTGGTTGCAGGTATTGATATTCAGCATTATTTTAAAGCTATTAAAAAAGAAAAAACCAAATGCTATTATCCGGCAGGAGATTTTGAAGAATTGAGTCTTATTTTGCAAAAGAAATTAAAGCTGAAACAATATTTTAAACCAGTTTTAATTGGGTATTCTTCCGGAGCAACTCTTGTATACGGAATGCTGGCACAAGCTCCTGCCAATACGTTTAGCGGTGCGGTGGCTTTAGGATTTTGTCCTGACATAGAAACTGACCGAACTTTATGTGATGGTTCCGGATTGACTTCTCATGTTTTAAAAGAAGGAAAAGCGTATTATCTTGATAAAACAAAAAAACTAACTGCACCTTTTATCGTTTTGCAGGGCGCAACAGATCAGGTTTGCAATTATGCAGATACTAAAAAATATATGGACGGGCTGAAAGAAGGAAAATTAATTACACTTTCAAAAGTTGGGCATGGTTTTTCTGTTACCAAAAACTGGCTGCCGCAGTTTATTGAGGCTTACAAAGAAATTCTAAATACGCCTAATTACGCCAGACAAAAAGCAGAACAAAATCCTGTATTGAAAGAGCAGAACCTGGCGCCGCTTCCGTTTGAAATGCCTTTAACTTTAATTCCTGCAAAAAATAAAGATGAAAATCTGCCTATTGCTTTTTTAATTTCAGGCGATGGCGGATGGACAAGCTTTGATCAGTCGGTTGGTGAAGCCTTGGCAGAGAAAGGAATTTCTGTAATAGGACTCGACGCTCAGAAATATTTTTGGACTGCCAAAACGCCTTTAGAAACTTCTGCGGCAATTTCTAAAGCTGTAGAACATTATTTACAGCAATGGAATAAAAAGACGTTTATACTTGCCGGTTATTCGTTTGGAGCTTCTGTTGTTCCATTTGCGGCAGCTAATTTTCCTGAACCTTTAAAAGAAAAATTAAAAGGTGTGTATTCCTTATCGCCAGATGTAAAAGCCGATTTTGAAATTCATATTGCCGATATGCTGAGTCTGGGAAGTTCAAAAGACAACTACGATGTGATTTCTGAAATTAAAAAAATTAAGGCGTATAATCCTGTTTGTTTTTTTGGAACCGAAGAAGATCCTGAAACCCGTAAGCGTTTTGCAGAATCGGATATAAAAACGATACAAATACCAGGCTCACATCACTATAATAATGATTATGCTAAAGTTGCTGAAAGCATTTTAAAAGAAATGAAGTAAAAATAAAATACTGTTTTTTATTGAAAAGCCTCGTGCATAAATTCTTTTAAACCTTGTTCTTCCAGTATTTCAATTGAAAATTCTCCAAAACGTTTTGGAAGCCAGATAATGCGTATGCCGCTTGGAGAATTTAGATTTTCTCTTAAAATGAGATTTCCATTTTCATCTTCAGGCTGAACACCATTGGCAGTTAATTCGTCAAAAGCTTTTTCAATATCAGGAGTAGAGTAGCAGTGTCTATAAATTGTGCCTTCTCCTTTTGTATCCAGCAGGTTTTTAAGGTTTCCGGAAAAAGGCTGCACCAGCATAAAATGCTCTGTATTCATTTTTACAACAGCATACATAACATGCAGATCATCTCTCATCCATGTAAATGTCTTTGAAATCTGGGCGTTCAAAGTTTTTTGGTAATAATCACAAGCGGTTTGAAGGTCTTTAACCAAGATATCGATGTGGCTGAATTTAAGTTCCATTATCTGCTGTTTAATATAGATTCAATGACATTATAAATTGTCATTTTAATTAGAAATAAAAGCTAAAATACAATTTTGGATAAGGTTATTAAACAAAAAAAGATTTTTCGTTTTTTTGATAAATAAAAAAACAGCCGTAAAACTTGTCCGGCTGTTTGTTTTATATCTCGAAATTAATCTTTTATAATTTATCCTGCATTGCGGCTTCGAGCATTAAATAATGCATATCGGTATTTTTTACGAAAGGTTTTAAAAGTTCACTTCCGGGACCAAAAGCAGCTAACTCTACATAATCACCAGAATGATCCATGCTGATCCATCCAATGTTATTATGCTTTTTTTGTATTTCTGAGTAAGCTTTAAAAGGAAGTTTTTTGTAATTGTACAATCCGTCTTCCATTTTTTCCAAACCTGAATAAAAATCAAGTAAATGCTGTGCTTCCTGATCGCTTAGACTTATTTTGTTGGTTTGGTAAATCCAGTCTTTTATCTGTTGTAAATTAAAATTACTGTGAATAGCATTCAAAATGTATTCATTAGTGTATTTATAATCGGCAATGCTGTTAAACTTTTTTGTTGCATCTGTGCCATAAATAAGCCCCGGATTGGCATTACCGTGGTCTGTAGTTATAATAACAAGCGTTTCTGTATCTTTTTCAGCAAAATCAATGGCCGTTTTTACAGCTTCATCAAATGCCAGCTGATCGTGTATTAGTGCTGCAATATCATTTGCATGTGCTGCCCAGTCTACTTTTCCGCCTTCTATAAGTAAAACAAAACCGTCTTTGTGATCTTTCATTTGGTCAATTGCAGCTTTGCTCATTTCGGCAAGCGTTGGTGTATGCTGTAATTCCGGAATATTGGTTCTGTCAATAGAATAAGGTAATGCGCCTGTAGAAAATACTCCAAGAGTTTTTGCGCCTTTTTTCAAATTTCCCAGTTCAGCTTTATCTTTTACTACTTGATACCCTTTCTCCTGATAGATTTTATAAATATCTTTTTTATCAGATCTTTTATCGGGATTAAAAAATTCATCTCCGCCGCCCATCAGTACATCTAATCCTAAACCAGCGTACATTTCTGCAATTTCGTTTTCAGCATTCCTGCTGTCAGAGTTCACGCAGAATCCTGCCGGAGTTGCATGTGTAATAGTAACTGTGGTAACACAGCCTGCTTTTTTTCCTGCATTTTTGAATTTCTGCCAGATTGGAAGGTATTTTTCGCCATTTGGTCCAACATTTAAAACACCATTTCGAACACGATATCCGCCTCCAAAAGAAGAACTTGCCGCAGCAGAATCAGTTACTGCCGAGCTTGCAGAAGCTGTATCCATTAAGGCTCTGGAAACTTTATTTTCTGCATAAAGATTCATCCAGTTTCCATTTTTATTTAAAATATTCTGCGAATATAAATTCGCCATTTGCAGAGTTCCAGTGCTCATTCCGTCACTGATTAGAAATATAATATTTTTGGCTTTTTTATTTTTCTTTGAAATGGATTCCAAATCATTTGAAAAGATAACCGTTGGGCTCATAACTGCCAATCCGCTTAATAAAGTTGAGCCTTTAAGAAATCTGCGTCTGTTCATTTTGCTTCATTTAAATTTTCAGCAATTTAGTTTTTAATTTGGAATTAATGAAACATAGTTGCGTTAATTAATTGTCATTTTTTTATTAGATGATTTTATAATAAAAATGCCCGTTCCTTTAAGAAACGGGCATATAGAATTAAAAATATATTATAATTTACAAAGCGTCCCAAGATGCACTAGGGTAGTAAATAGAACTTGTTACAGGAGCTTTCCAGTATTCCTGGCTGCCGCCTCTAAAAGTATGAAGACTTACTGCATTAACATTTCGCTTAGCATCGTTAGTCACCCAGCGGATTTTTTCATTTAAGATTTCAGTACCATTGACATAATACTTAACGTATCCGTCTGTATTTGATCCTGTATTTAACTTAACAGATATTTGACAGTTGTATGTAACTCCTTCCTGAATGTAGTATTTTTTCCCAAAATCGTTACCATATTGTCCCGGCTGGTCTTTGTAATAAACATAAGGCTGTAAATAAGCTCCGCTTCCTTTAGCGCTGTTAGATCCATTAGGGCAGTACCACATAAATCTGGCACTTCCGCCATTACCATCCCATCCCGGATCGCCTCCCGTATTCTGGTCACCAATTAATATACCGTAGCCGCATTTACCGCCTCGGCTCCAATAAAATCCATTATTAAATTTCATTGTAAACCAAACCGTGTAAACGCCTGTTGACCAAACGCCGTACGATGTGCACAAACCGCCAGGACACGATAATGTGTTGGTTTGCAGAGTGATAGTTCTGGCACCGGTACTGCCTTTTGCCGTAGAAGCGTTTTCAGATACGTTGTTCACAATTGGAGCTTCATCCTTTACCGCTTCAGCAATTTCTTTGTTAAGAGCTTGTGACGCATCTGGATCTTGTTCCTTTTCGCAGGAATTAAACACTAAAGCCGTAATAAACAGCATACTTGCTAATTTGAAGATTCTTTTCATTGTTTTAATTTTAAAGGTTAGTAAATAATTAATAGTTAATAAATTGTGGTTATTATCGTGTTGAAAAAGAGAGCGTTTTCTAATTTTCAAAAATTTTATTATGAATATTTAACCGCAGATAGTCCTGTTATTTTTGTACGTTTTTTTTGCGATTAATTTGCTAATGTAAAATTGATTAATAATAATTTACATAAGGAGTAATAAAGTCCGTTTTTACGTACGTAAAAATCCAATCCCTGCATTTAAACGATTTTTTTAAGCTGCTTAACGAGCTTTATTCAGTAGGTAGTAATTGAGAATTGTTATATTTGAGTTAATATTATAGTCAATATTTATCCTTTATTATTAAATCTCTATTTTTAAATTTTTAACAGATACGCCCCCAAATAATGATTAAGAAGTTTTTAAAAAAAGCTGCAATTGTTTTTGCAGCACTATTTTTACTTTTAATATTAGTCCTGACAATTGTTCCCTATATTTTTAAAGATGAAATAACAGATAAAATAGAAAGTATCGCTAATGAAAACCTGAATGCAGAAGTGCGTTTTGATGAAATTGGACTTTCTGTTTTTAAACATTTTCCGGCATTAATTGTATATGCCAAAAATGTCAATATAGTGAACAAAAAAGTTCAATTTACTTCTTCAAATATTGTAAAGGCCGAAACAGCTGCTGTTGGAGTTAATTTTTATAGTTTATTAAAAGGTAAAATTATTTTGGATGCTGTTTATTTGGATGATGCAGATTTAAACCTGGAAATAGATCCTAAAGGAAATGCAAATTTTAATATTATAAAACCCTCTAAATCTTCTGATACCACCCAAACCGAATTTAAAATTAAAAAGGTCGTGGTAAACAAAACCAATATATCTTACAATGATAAAAGTGCGCTTTTAAAATTTAAAGTTCAGGATCTTAACTATAAAGGAACAGGAGATTTAAGTGCCGATATTTTTGATCTTAATTCTAATGTAAAAATAAAAACATTCGATTTTAGCTTAAATGGAGTTGATTATGTCCGCAGCAAACCAATAAATGCTGAAATTGTAACATATATAGATGCAAAGGCACTTAAGTTTAAGTTTGAGAGAAATGTTATTCGCATTAAAAATTTTCCGTTCTCGTTTAATGGCCATTTTGCCTTTATAAAAGGCGGATATGATTTTGATTTACGCATGCAGTCTAAAAATTCTACATTAGAAGAAATGCTTTCACTTGTACCTCCGGCTTATGACCAATGGCGTGAACAAATGACAATTACCGGTAATATTGATTTTAGAATTTTTGCACGCGGTAAATACATGCAGGATCAATCTGAAAAGCCAGTTGTTTCGGCAGATTTGCAAATTAATAACGGTACCATTGCGTATAAAAAAATTAAAGAACCGCTAAAAGATATTAATATCTCTGCCAAAGCACAGGTTAGGGATTTAGATATCAATAAATTAAAATTTGATTTAGACAACCTGTCTTTTAATCTGGATAAAAAGAAAACAACAGCCAGTTTTCATTCAGAAGGTTTTAAAAAGCTAAAAATTAAAACTGCTGTAAAAGCAGATCTAGATGCAGCTAAATTTAAAGAAGCCTTAAATCTCAACAAGAATGATATTCGTGGTGATATTGCTCTTGACTTAAAAGCCGATGGAATATTTTTGCGCGATTTAGGTTTCAGCCAGCGCTTAAATAAAATAGATACAATCATTAAAAGTATTCCAAAATTTCAGCTAAACGTAAGTTTAAAAAATGGGTATTTAAAAAATATCAAAAAAATAGACGCTGTAAAAAATGTAAGTCTAAATCTAAGCTTAACGGCTAAAGACAGTATTTTACGAAATATTACGGGTAAAATAACCAATTTGAATGTAGAAGCCCTTGATAATTTTGTCCGCGGACGTTTTGAACTTCATAAATTGTATCCATTTACCGTAGATACAGAATTAGAATCAAAAATTGACTTAGCTGCGATACATAAATTTTATCCTTTAGACAGTCTGGAAGTAAAAGGTGATTTAAATTTAAAAGTAAGCATGCACGGAATTTTAAACCGTAAGCAGAAAAAATATCCATCATCAAAAACAATAGTAAATATTAAAAACGGATATTTAAGATCGCTTAAGTTTCCTAATATTCCTATTGAGAATATAAATGTTAGTGCTGCTTTAACCAGTAATAAAGGAACAGGAGAAGATTTAAATGTAAAATTACAGCCAGCTGAATTTGTTTTGGCAGGATCACCTTTTAAAGTACAGGGAGAAGTCAATAATCTTTATGATTTAGTTTATAATATCAAAACTCAGGGAACTTTAGATGTTGGTAAATTAACTCAGATTTTCCCAATTAAGGATGTTACTGTTTCCGGAATAATTCAGACCAATCTTATCGCTAAAGGTTCTAAAAAAGATTTAGATGCCAAAAATTACGACAATATCAAAAATGGCGGAAAGCTTGAAGCTAAAAACGTAGTAATCAAGAGCGCCATGTTTCCGGAAACGTTTCAAATTTCTAAAGGAACATTTAAGTTTTTTAAAGATAAAATGCGATTTGAAGATTTTAATGCTACATATGGCAAATCTGATATTGTATTAAACGGTTACATTCATAATGTTTTGCGATACCTTTTTAACCGAAAGTATTTACGCCAATCTAATGAAAAGCTTAAGGCCGACATTGAACTTTCTAGTAATCATATTAATGCAAACGAGTTTTTTGACATGATTGCTAAATATACAGACCAAAAAGCAGAGGAGGAAGCATTGCAGAAAACAGATTCTGTGTCTGTAAATACAGCTGTCAAAAATACTGGTGCTAAAAATAAAAATTACGTTATAAGAATTCCAAGTACAGCCGATTTGAAAATTACGGCAAAAGTCAATAATCTTCAATTTGATACTTATAAGATTAATGATTTTAATGGAATCCTGACGGTTAATGACCGAAAAGTTCAGGTCAATCAGGCCGCTTTTAATATGGCGGGAACCAAAATAGAGATGACAGGTGATTATAAAGCCCAGCATCGTCTTTTAGCTAAATACAATGCAAATTTTAAAGCCAGCAATTTTGATATTCAGCGTGCTTACGCAGAAATTCCAATTTTTGCAGAATTAGTCAGTATGGCTAAAGATGCTTATGGTCTGGTATCTGTTGATTATCAGCTTGGCGGAAGTATTGACCAAAATATGAATATTGATTTTAAATCTATTGACGGAGAAGGAACACTGACTCTTGAAGATATTAAATTTAAAAACTTTAAGCTTTTAAATCATGTAGCCAAAAAAGCAGATGCCGCCGACTTAGAAAAGGCTTCATTTAATAAAATTGCAATACATTCTGTCATAAAAAATAATGTAATGACTATAACGCCTACAACTATGAAAATGGCTGGTTTTAGAGGAAAACTGGAAGGGCAGGTTACAATGGATGGTAAAATAAATGTTGGTTTCAGGTTAGGTTTACCGCCAATGGGTCTTATCAATATCCCTATGAAAATTACGGGTACAGCAGACGATTTCGAAATTTCTACTGGAAAATTCAAAGAAGACACAACTTTTTCTGAAGAAAGTGAACTTAAAAATTTGAAGCCCGAAGAACGTCGAAGATCAAGAGAAAGAGATTCTTTAGGCCATTCTTCTTCAAATTCAAGAAAAAGAGATACAATTAAATAATCTTTTCTGAATAAGTTTTAGGTATTAATTTGGTTACTATTTAAAGAGTTTTCGATTCTAAAAAGCTGTTTTTTGATAGCAAAGTACCATGATATCAGGTATTGTTTTTTGTGTTTTACGTCAGTAAATTTGCTACTAACGAAATAAATTCTAAAGGAAGTTAACATTTCAGACAGCTATTCTGGTAATGAAATCGTTTTTTTAAGCTTTTTCATGTATTAGTTTTTAATCTTATAAAGACGTAATCAACCCATAAAGACAAAGTATTCCAAAATGATAAAAACCAATTTGTTTCCCAATTATAGTATTAGAAATATGAAATTATATGCACTCGTTCTCACACTGATTCTGCTGCCATTTACTGCATTCAGCCAAAAAGAAATAGCTCCCGGCAATAAGGATATTAATACCAAGTATATTAAACCAGAAAAGTCACTCTATACCGTATATTATGTTAAAGGTACAGAATGGAAAAATATGGGCGCATTGACTTATGATATTGTTGCTGCTAATAACCAATTGACTTTAGACAATACTTTTACTCCAAAAGACAATGGAAAACCTACTACGCGTATAAGTACTGCAGATGCTCAAACGCTTAAAGCCATCAGCTATACTGACGAAACGAAGAACGCAAAACTAAATCTTAACTTTGGTGAAACTATTACAGGTAATTTCTATTCGAAGAAAACCAAAAAAGATAAAAAACTAAAACTGAATCCTAAGGTAGAATATTTTGACTTTAACTGGACTGATCACTTAATTGGAACATTACCGCTAGATGTAGGATATAAAGCTCGTTTTCCACAGTTTTATTATAATGATGAGTCAAATGTACTTGTTGAATATTATACCATTAAAGAGGTAAAAAGTTATGTTTACAATTCTCCAAGAACCGGTAAACATGAAACATGGATTGTATCCGTTTTAGAAGAAAGCACTGGTGCTTTTTACAATTATATCATTGACAAAAAAGACCGTCGCCTGTGGCAGCGCGAAATGTCTATGGCTAACGGAATGTGGGAAATTACAGTTAACGAAGAGCTAGACTATCAGCCTATTAAAAACAAATTTAATAAAGAAGATGCTGCACGTCAGATTAGCAGTGGTAATAGTGTAATTATTGGTACAGCCTATGCACGATCAGACTCAGGTAAGAGATTGGGCGGTTTAGTTAATACTGCCAAAAAACAGTATGCTCCAAGAGGTACAGAGATTACACTTTTTCCAAGTTCTGCTTATTATGAAGAGTGGCTGGAAGTGAATAAAAAAATCCGTAAACAGAAAAAAATGCCTGAAGTTCCTTTAAACAGCGATTTTGGATACTCTATTAAAAAAGCGAAAGTTTATGACGATGAAGGACATTTTGAGTTTGCTGATCTTATGCCGGGTACTTACGTTGTTATGGTAAGCTTCGATTTTTCTAATTCTTATAATTATTCATATGTATCTGGTTATACAAATTATTATAATTATTTTGGCTATCAAGGTTCTACAACAAATTACGGAACAGCAAGACAATCTTATACTGATAAGGCCAATATTGAAAAGCGTGTAACGATTGATAAAGACGGAGAAAAAAAGGAAGTGAATTTAAAAGAAATATAATAAAAAGCGAAGCCGTGTCATTATAAAATTTGACACGACTTTCCTTTTATCGATAAATTTTTTTATATCAAAATGATTAAAAAAGTAGAATAAGTATTTCAATTTCTGCTTTACAATTTTACAAACATGATATGTGCAGTTCTTTAATTTAGTCTTCCTGCTCAAACTTTGACATATACATATACCAGTTCCATTCCCAGGATTTTCCATTGTCTGCAGAAAATGCCTGACTCCATACCGGATTATTTTTGTCTCTTGCATCCCAGCGAAAAATTACCAGAATATCTTTTCCATTAAAGATGTCTTTAGTAACAAAATGACCTACATTATTTTCAAAAGAACCTAATACCGGAGGATCTAATTTTCCTTCATTAGAATCTGCCCAATAAATGCTCCATAATCTGCTTTTCGGATTAAATAATCTTACCGTCATTCCTTCAAATGGCTGTCCGTCAAAAGAGGCAAGAAAATTATCGATATTGCCAATTCCATTTAGAACTTTGTACATTTCCTGTGTCGATTCAAATTCTGTCCATTCTGTACAATTAAACAATCTGGAATTGAGTTTTTTATTACGGAGTTTCCATTTTCCTTCAAAAAAATCAAAATCATTTTTAGATGAAGTGGGAGAGGCGGTAATTATTAATTCTCCATCTGCATCAAAATTGATTTTTGGGATTTCTAAATTTTCAGTCTGCGTCATTTTAGTTCTTTGATTATTAGTTAATTGTTTTAAAAGTAATAATTTATGATGAATCGTTACTAATTGCAGTATTGAAATATGCAATGAAGGCAGCATAAGAATAACACCAAAAATTAAGCTGTTAAGAATGCGTCAGCTGATTATGATTCTATATTTTTGCACATAAATTAACTGATTTCACTATGAGTAATACATTTTCTTCCAGCAGTCAAATAGGAATCGTTTCTACTTTCTCTGAACTTGTACATACAGATTTCAAGGGAGAAATAAATGCATTATGCTGGTACAGAAATTTGGATGGCGATTTTAATGAGATTGTAACCAAACTGCGTTTAAAAGAAAATATTACAGAAGTTTTTCCAAAAGATTTACTTGCGCTCCAGCTATCAGAAAAAGGCAGTACAGCTCGAGAAATAATCTTAAATGATTTGCAGTTATTAACTGATTTTGGAGCTTCGCCTTCTCTTAATTTATTGAAATGTTATGAGCGTGATGATGAATTTGATTTTATCTCTACTGATGTATATTCATTTCATGTTGATCGTTCGCCTGTTGCAACAGATACTTTTTTATGCACCTATCACGGAGCAGCAAGTGATATTGTTTCTAATTCTCAGGCAGAGCAGAAAATTTTAATTCCAGAAATCAGAGCAAAGCTAAAAGAACTTCATGATGGACCAGAAGAAGAATTTGAAGAGTTTTTAAAAGAGAATTATTTTGATTTGCATTATCAGGTAAATACCGATGCAGAACCTATTAATTTAGGATTGATGCATCTGTGGCGTCTGGCTGTAGATCATCCAAAACAAAAAGTACTGCCTTGTATCCATAGGGCGCCAGTTGAAAATGATGGAGAATATCGATTGTTGTTGATTTGTTAAAGAGAATTGTTGGAAATACTCAGTATTAAAGAATTTAATTTTAGGAATTAAAATTATACATTATGACTTTTAATTTACAACCCATTTTAGAAAATGATCTTTGTGTTCTATATCCTTTAGAGGAAAAAGATTTTGATGCTCTATACGAAGCGGCTTCAGATCCGAAAATTTGGGAACAGCACCCTAATAAAGACCGATGGAAAAAAGAGGTTTTTGAAAAGTTTTTTGAAGGTGCCATAAAAAGCCGGGGCGCTTTTAAAATTATAGACAAACAAACCGAAAAAGTTATTGGAAGCACACGATTTTATGATTACAGCGAGGCTGACGATAGTATTTTTATTGGATATACTTTTTATGCTGTATCCTGCTGGGGAAAAGGCTTTAATCAAAGTGTAAAAAATACAATGCTGGATTATGTTTTTGATTATGTTTCAAAAGTAAAATTTCACATTGGCTCAGAAAATATTAGATCACAAATAGCAATTTCAAGATTGAATGCCGAGAAGATTGATGAAGAAGTAGTAGCTTACTTTGGCGAAAGTCCGAAATTGAATTTTGTATATCAGATTGAAAAAAAACGAACCTAAGAAACAAAAGACTTTAAAGTTTTTAAAATTTGTTTATGTTTTATTTTGAAGGTTGGTTTACAAGGGATAGCCAATTTCCCAAATATGCCCAAACGGATCTTTTAGCTTTCCAATTCTCCAGTCTTCTTCAGTTGCTATGGGGCAAATTACTGTTGCACCAAATTTTACTGCATTTTCAAATATCTTATCTGCATTTTTAGTTTCCAGAATTATCCTAATGAGCGTATTATGTGTCTGATTTATAATTTGACTCCCATCACATGCTTCTTCATCGCTAAGATAAAATTCAGCATCCTCAATTTGTATTACTGAAGATATTTTGTTGTTTTCCAGTTCAAATCTTTGTGATTCGACAGCTCCAAAAGCTTCAATGTAAAATTCAACCGCTTTTATTCCGTTATTCACTGTAAGGAAAGGCTTGATGTTTGCCATTATTTCTATTATTTAATTAGAGTAAATGATTCTTTATAGATGATGATGAGATAAAATTAAATAATTGTAATTTAGTAATTTAAATCAAAAATCATTCATTTAAGTTTAAAAAAAAAAAAGAATCTGTCCTTTCTCGGGCAGATTCTTTTTTTCAATGAATTATCTGTGTTTAAATTTTATAATTGAAAACACCATTTATATTCTAAAAAAACAAAATTAGGGAAGAATGCTTATCTTAATTTTCCAACAAAGATTAAACTACCGCCCAGAGCTTCAGAAATTGCTTCAAATTCTGCAGCTCCTTTTTGTTTTAAAAGTCTGTATTTAAAATTATTACTGTCAGTTGGAATATTTCCATAATACTCAACACCATCTAACTAAGAAAACTAATCTAAGGCAATATTTTTTAAAATAATTTTCTTAATAAAAAAATAATAAAACACATTGTTTTTATTTGGAATTAATAAAAACAATGTATTTCTTTGTAAGAATATTAATCATTAATTAAATTAGTTATGAAAAAAATTACTTTAGGTATTTTATTTTTTTTAAGCATGGTCTCATTTGGGCAATCTGTTTCGGTCATTGTAACAGAATTAAAAGTTTTAAATGTAAATGCCACAACAATAAACTTTGGCACAAATGTTCAATCTGTTAATGTATCTATAACAGCAAGTGTTACTACATCCTATAATCCAGACCCTGCTGCTCAAGGAAAAATTGCGGTTTATTATAAACGAAATGGAAACGCATCACCTATAATTCCTACAAATGGATTTGATGGAAGTTTTCAAATGATAAATGGTACAACTCAATCTAAAACTTTTAAAATTACTTTATATAGATCTGATTTTGATAATACTGGAGGTCAGGTGTATGTTCAATATGATACTCCAGGGAATAGTTTGTTAAATTATAAAAGCAGTAGTATAATTGTTACTAAGCTTTCAGATCCAATTGGTAACAATGTTATTTCAGGAAATCAAACAATTAATGAGGGGCAATCTGCAAGTACAATAAGCGGCTCTATTCCTTCTGGAGGTGACGGAACTTTTATTTACACATGGCAAAAAAAAGTTGGAAATGGTTCATGGACTACTATTTCAGGTACTAATAGCATTAATTATTCACCAGGGATACTTACTTCAACAACATCATACAGAAGAATTGTTTCATCAGCAGCAGGTACAATTACCAGTACCAGTAATGAAGAAACTGTTACAGTAATTTCTGCTCCAGCTATAGAAAATAATTTAATTACTCTAAATGGTAATACTATTTCGGGTAGTTTGCCAACAGGAGGAAATGGTGCCTACGTGTATTCTTGGGCAGTGTATATTGATGAAATACCAGCGCCTGATGGATTTATTATAGAAGGGAGTGGACAAAATTTAGAAATTCCTTCTTGGCTGCACAATGAATATTGGGAAGCAGAAAATATTAAGTGGCCAATGTATATTTACAGACGAGTTACATCTGGAAATAAAACTTCAGAGAGTAACTGGGTAGAGATTCCACTTTTAAATAGTAATAGAATATCTCTTAATGAAACAAACTTACAAAATGAATTACTTGTAGATGAAATTATGACTGTATATCCAAACCCAACATCAGAATTCGTTAATTTTACAAGTAATTTTTCTACAGACAAAGAAATTGATATTGTAGTTTACTCAGATAAATTGCAAAATGAAAAATCAGTATTTAGAGGAGTTGTAGAGCCTAATCAAGTTGTCAACTGGAATATTCCCGCAGGTTATCAAAAAGGGCTTTATTACTATAAGATTCTTTCAGGAAATAAAAAAGTTAAATCAGGTAAAATAATAATTCGATGATTGTAAATTAATAAGAAGTTTGTTTTTCGAAATATATTTTATTTAAGTTATTAATTGATTCAGATTAATTAAAAAACGGGTTAAAATAATTATCATGATTATTTTAACCCGTTTTAAACTATAAGTAAATTAACTAAGATAGCATTTTGTTAGAAGAAAAATTTATTTCAAAAATAATGTTGTTAAATTATATTATCTTAATCTTCCAACAAATATCAAACTACCGCTAGCCTCTGAAATTGCTTCAAATTCTGCAGCTCCTTTTTGCTTCAAAAGTCTATATTTGAAATTATTATTATCAGTAGGAATGTTTCCATAATATTCAACACCATCAATTGTTCCTACTGTATATACTGTTCCGTATTGTTCAAATGATGTAAATGGCACTATTTCTCCAGTTTTTAAATCTACAAGTGCATATTTGGTTGGAACTTTATACCAATCAGCAGGTTTTGCAGGTGGAGTAAAAGTATTATCAAAGTATTGAGCAAGTGCTTTGTTATCATGAACATATGAAACCACATTTACTGAATGCGCATTTAGAACTGCTTTTAAATCTACAAAAAAATTAGGATCAAATGTTCCATTAGAATTTACCTTTAACATTCCTCCTGGTGTCGGATTACCAGTTACGGTACTATAATCCAATGAAAGGGCTGTAGCACGTGAAGGTCTATAGTATAAACTACCATCATTCCCTTTAGCAAAAGTATCATACCCCATTGACATACGAGAATCATTAACATAAGTAACTACTTTTGATGCTATATCAAAAACTGCAATTTGAGCATATTGCGGAAACTTATTAAAATCAGTAGGAGTTGCTGCTACTGGTAAAATGATTTTTTTAGCTGAAGTAACGTAACTCATATAAGTTGATGTTTTTACACCAGCATCGTTACTTAAAGGTAATGGAGTAACTGATATAGTTTCAGTTATTGTCATACTTGTTGGGTTGAACCTGATAATTTTTCCATCATTTAAGGCGAAAAAATAAGCTTCCGTTTCAGATACAAAAGCTGGAGGTCCAAAGGTCCCGCTAACTCCTGTTCCTGCTAAACTTAAAGCATCGGCGTTCGAAATTTTCATTTCATTGCTTACATTGTATTTGGTTAAGGTTGAAGCCGCGCCGTTCCATACGTAAGGATGTTCGCCATACGAATATATTGTAGCACCCGGACCAATCTCTGTCATTGTTTTATAATCAAGATTTGAAGGGAATTTGTCATATGCTCCTAAATAAAAAATAGTTTCTCCACTAGGACTTTTTACACGAACTGATGCAATAACTGCAGGATTATTACCCTGACCTTCGTCATCTGTCTTGTTATCATCTGAGCTGCACGATGTTAATGCAAATAAAGAACACATTATGGCTAATGCAGCATTTTTTATAAAAAATCGATTTGTTTTCATACTGATTGGTTATATAATTAAATTAAAATTGGGTTACTAATTTTATATTGAATGATCTTCCCGGTTTTTGTACTCCAAAAAAGTCATAATTTTTTTCATTGCTTAAGTTTTGTATTTCTGCGGTTAAGGCATATTTAACTCCGTTAAAGCTGTTATGATACGTTGATCCAAAATCAAAAGTCTTCTGGCTCGGGATTACAAACGGATTTACAGAAGCACTTTCCCAGCTTCTGAAAAATTCATATACATATCTTGCATCAAGGAAAAAGGATAATTTATCAGACTTGCCAATTAGGTTATGAAAAGAATAAGCTGCGCCTCCGTTAGCAAAAAAATAAGGCTGATTTGGTACTCTGTCTCCTTTATAAGCGGCAAATATTCCTTCGTTTGAGTCATTATAAAAATGCTGGTACGTACTGTTTGCGTGAAATGAAAGTCTGTCGTTTTTAGAAGTCCAGCTTCCGGCCACTTCAATTCCTTTAGAAGTAGATGCAAATACATTCTGATAGATATTATTACGATCCAGACTTGGAACTAATAAGATTTGATTGTCTATTTTTCTTAAAAAAAGATTCGTCTGAACCAGCCAGGTACTTTTTTCATAATTTTCTTTTGACTTGAAGAAAAGTTCAAAATTAATGTTGTGACTGCGTTCCGGTTTTAAGTTTAGATTACCTTGTATAAATTGACCGTCTCCAAACAATTCATCTGTCTGCGGCAGGCGGGTAGCATATTCGTACGTTAATCTCGCTGCAAATTGTTCATTGAATTTAAAACGGAATCCATCCCCAAAACCAAAATAGTTTACGCTTCGGTCTTCTTTTATTACTGAATTATTAGAAGGTATTTTTTCCTCAGAATTGATTTTCTGCCAATAATTTTTAACAAAGAAAAGATTTTCTAATTTTTCATTAAAGGGATTTATTTTAAAATCGGCACCATTAACCCATGTAAACAAATCTCTTACCGCAGCGGCAGGATCATAGCCGTCAATAAGTCTGTCATCTCCGGTTTGTTTGGAGTAGGTAGGTGCTGAAGTAAAACTCACTGCATACTGCTCATTGATTTTCCATGAAGCTTTCAGGCGTGAAAAAACATCATTATTCCAAGTGTAAGTATCACTTGGACCTGTAGATTCTGAAATTTCTCCTTTGATATTTCCTGCCGAACCTTCGATACGTTCACCGTACCAATTGTAAACATAATCAGATACATCTTTAAACTGGCGTTCTCTGTAATTGTATCCCGAAATAAAGTCTAAATTAAAATTTTCACTAAAGTCATTGCGATAGGTTAGGACAGTTCCAGCCGATTTTCGGTACGTCATAACTTCTCCGTAAGGAACGCCAACCATTAATTGATTGTGCTGAATTTCTTTTGTGTAATCAGTATAAAATCCTTCTATACTTAATTCTTTTGCCCAGATTCTGTCTTTTACACCAGTTACCAGCTGCAATCCGTAGCCTTTGTAGGCATCATGAAATCTAGGAACCGTTACTTTTTTGATCTTGCCGGCATCATCCGGAACATCAACATCTACTTTATAATTGTTTTTGGAAGCGTCGTAAAATCCGTTTCCTTTTATAAAAAATCCAGTCTTTTTATTGTAGTCACTAAGTATCAATGAAGTTCTGTAAGTTCCAAATGATCCTGCCTGAGCTGAGAATGAACCGCTGAAACCAGATTTTATTTTTGGCGTAATTAAATTGACAGCACCTCCAAGCGCGTCTGCTCCAAATTCGATAGGAACGACACCTTTGTAAACCTCAACACGATCTACTAAATTAACCGGAACTGTTGAAATCCCGAAAGTATAACCGTGATATTCCAAAGGAATTCCCTCCAGGAAAAATCGGATTTGATTTCCTGTGAGTCCATTCATCGAAAAATTGGTTCTTGAGCCTAAACCTCCGGTACGCCTAACATTAATACCCTGTGTCTGGGCAAGCACTTCGCCTAAATCTGCCGTTTTAAATTTAGCTTCCTTCATTTCTATTACAGAAACGGCTTCTGCTGTTTCTTCTTTTTTTCTTTTTTCAGACACACCTTTTACCACTACGTCATTTAATTTCTCTGCTTCTTTTGATGTATGCGCTTTTTCTAAAGTTATGGCAACTGTAGTATTTAGAGAATTTTCTAAAGCAATAGTCTGTTTCTTCGAAACATATCCATCTAAACTTATTTCAATAGTATAACTGCCTTTTGCCAGATTCTCTATCTGATAAAACCCGTCTGCATTTGTTGCAGCATTTATTTGTGTTCCTAAAAGCTGAATGTTAACGCCGCTTAACGGGTTTCCGTGTTCGTCATTTACTTTACCAGAGATTCTGTTTTGTGCGATTAAAAATGTCGACGAAAATAAAAAGAGCAATACTATTTTGAGATTCATGAAATATACTTAGAATTGTTAACTATCCTTATTTAGAATAAATAAAAATTCAAAAGTATGAAATTATCTATTAATAATATCCTAATCGCAGAAAAATATCCTGATTTTTAGTTTAAAGCTTCTACAGGCTTTGATTTCTGGCTCTTTTTTTTCAATAAATCCAAAAGTATCTGAACAGAAAAAGTTAAGGCGATATACATTACTATAAGTGCCAGTACCGTTGTTATTCCATTTTCTCTAAAACCAAAGATGCCTTTGCCCCAGGAAATTAATATCCATTGTGTCATATACATAGAAGTGAGGTTCTTGCTGCAGTATTTTAAAAGTCTAACAAACTTATTTTCTCTAATATTTACTGATATTTTATAAATAATCCATAAAAAGATTAATGTCCATCCTGCGAAATAAAGTACACCGCCCGGACCCATATGGTAAAAACCATTGTAATTGTAATCTCCATAAATAAAAACTAGAGGAGCGCCTGATAAAGTAAACAAAATACCGATATACAGCATACTCTTAAACAATTGCGGTCTGTTATAATCAAGTTCCTGATACCATTTGCCAAAAAACATTCCTATGATAATAAAAGACATCCATGGAAAAACAGGAAAATAAACGTATGCCGGAAAATCATTACTGAAAAGAAGATCTAATACATAATTAATTACGGGATAATTTAAATTGATGCCGCTGACTTCTCTGGAAACTAATGCGATTGATAGACCTATGGCTAAGATTCCGTATTTATTGGTAACATATTTTCGAATAAAACCAATGAACAGCAAAGACATTCCTGCTAATTGCAGTATGTCGCCCAATAACATTAAATACAAATACTGCTGTTCAATTGGTCCGTGCCATCCGTATCGTTGTATAAAATTATCTGGTGCAAAACCAAAAATTACCGGAAAAATGAATTTTAAGAAATTCATAAAAAGAGCCGCCGCTAAAAGCAGTCCGCCGCGTTTTAGAGAACTAGTAAGGCTTTGATGACGAGAAGTCATAAATGTTATTCCCATACAGATTAGAAAAATAGAAGTTCCTCTGCCCAGAAAAACAATAAAACTGCCAATAATGGTTTCCGACTGAGATTTGACATCTGCAAATGTCAGCAGGGTATGTATAATTATCATTCCTATAACACTCATTCCTTTTATTAAATCCAGTGCCGGAATTCTTTTGCTTTGCTGTTCCATGGTTTTGTTTTTTTATTTTAGGTTTTAGCCTAATTGTTAGTTACATATTTAAATTACCCGACAACTGTTTTTGCAGCTGTAGCTACATTTTCGTTTTCGTTGATGTATTTGTTTATAGCAGGATAATCGACTTTGCCGTTAACAGTAAGCGGCACTTGATCGAAATAATAGTTTTTTATTGAGCTGGCATGCAATCCTAGTTTTTCTTTAATTACCTGTGTTATGGTTTCGCGGAGTAAAGAAGCATCCTGATGTATAACGCCAAGATATTTGTCCTGAACACTTATACAGATAAAAGTCTGGCCTCCCAGTTGATTTTTAAGCAAAACCTCAACTTCATCAAGATTTAAACGAACTCCAAATAGTTTCATAATACGTTTAATACGTCCTTTAATATGATAGTAGCCCAATTCATCTTTTTCTGCCAGATCGCCGGTATAAAGTTTATCTGTCTGGTCATAATGCTGAAGATCGAAAATGTTATTGGCATAACCTCCGGAAACATTAGGACCGTAATAAATAAGTTCTCCTGTGTTTTCATCAATTTCAAATTTTCCATTTTTGACGGGAAATCCTATTGATGTTCCTTTAGTCTGAAAATCTTTTGGCGGTAAATAAGCCATTCTGCCGCTGGCTTCAGTTTGTCCGTATTGTGCAAAAAACTGTTTATCGTAAATATGAGTATAATTTGAAATCACGTTTGTCAGTTCTTGGTTCAGCATTCCTCCCGTATGGGTGAAATAACGTACAGAAGGCGTATCTTTTTTAAAGAAACCAAAACGATGCAGCAGCTCATAAAAATAAGGAACGCCGCTTAAGGTCGAGTAGCCATATTCAGTAAGATCTGACCAGAATTCTTTTTGAAGCACATCTCTTTCCGTGCAGACAATTGTTTTCGCTTTTATGCAGTTTGTAGTAAAAATCGAAAAGCCATACACAAAATTAATAGGTACATTTAACGGAACAACATCGTGTTCCGTTATTGGCATGTACTCCATGATAGATAAAGCATTCTGTACCAGATTGTCATCTGAAATTTTTACAAATTTTGGAGACCCTGTGGTTCCCGATGTACTCATTAAAAGTTTAACATCGCCATGGATAGGGTAGAGACGAATTTCTTTTCGTTTAAAAACTGAAATGTCTTTCGATGCCTGTTTTGAATCGTAATCTTCAACAATCGTTCTAGACGCATCGAAGATATAAGCTGGTTTGTATTCGTTCTCCAGGTTTTGTTTAAATTCAGGATGCAGCCCTGCATTAAGCAGAGCCACTGTGTACTTTTTTTGATAGAAATTTAAAAACGCTTCGATTGCAGGCAGCTGATTGTCATTGTAAATGAAAACCACTGCACGAAGATCTTCAATATCCAAAGATTCGTGTATATCGTTAAACGTTTTGACATCCTTGGTGTTTGCATCTATAAAATTTAATTTTTTATTTTTTTTAATTAAATCATAAAGTCCCATACTTTTTTCTTTTGAATTATTGGATTTCTACGCCGTTTTTCTTCAATATTGCTTTTATTTTATCAATGTTTCCCATTTCGAGAATATCTTCCATAGAAATTGAAACATTATAAAAACGCTCCAATTCTTCAACTAAAAGTAAATGACTCATAGAATCCCATTCGACAATACCCTGATATTCTAAATCTGGTGTAATTGATTCTACAGGTATTTCAAATGCGGTTGCAAAAACTTGATGTAATTCTTGTGTTGTACTCATAATGATGTTATTTTAATTTGTTTATGTTATTTGTTTTTAATGTGTTGGGTTTAATTATTTTAAACACATAGAAACATAGATTTTTGTTTTATAAAAAAGATAATTGAAAGAAACCAGTTTCTCAAACATAGTCCCGATAGCTATCGGGATGATTTAAGTAAAAGTGAAACGCCTTTTCTCAAGTCAAAAAAACTATGTCTCTATGTGTTAAAAATTTAACTATTTAATTTTAAACTTTAGTTAATTTCCATTTACCACTTCTAAATATGGTAATACAGCCAAAAGCCAATACCAGTTCTGAAATTAAAATAGCTGCAAAAATGCCTTTTGGGCCAAAACCCAATGCTACTCCAAAGACATAAGAAAGCGGTATTTGTATCACGTAAAACATGAGAATGTAAAGCAGGGTGACAATCATAACTTTTCCGGCGGCATTAAGCGCTCTTGAAATAACCATTGTATATCCTAATAATACATAGGCGATGGAAATAATGTGAATGTAGGTTGTGCTGTTATCGATCACTTCGGGCACATCAGAAAAGATTCTGACAACAGGATCTGCCATAAAAATCCATCCAATTGCTACTGTAATCAAAAAGCACATGTTAATCATGCCTGCTCTCCAGACCGATTTTTCGGCTCTTTCGGGTTGTTGGGCTCCTAAATTTTGTCCAGTTAAAATTCCCGCTGCATTTCCTATTCCCCAAGCCGGCGTAGTAACTATTGAAGCAACACGCTGTGCTATTATATAGCCTGCAAGAGCATTGCCTCCAAAATGAGAAACGATTTTGATCATAAACAGCCAGCTCGATGCAGGAATCAGATACTGGAGCATACCTCCAAAAGTAAGTCTGATTACTTTTTTAAAAGTTTCATGATGAAGCGCCAGCTGCTCTTTTCCAATTTGAATAATGGTTGTTCCTTTAACCAAATGAAATGCCTGATAACAAACTCCTATAAAACGTGCCACAGCGGTAGCGATACCAACGCCTAATAGTCCAAATGCGGGTACTGGTCCCCATCCAAAAATAAGGAGAGGACACAAGAGAATATTTAATGCATTCGAAAGCCATAGCGTTCGCATTGCCATAGAGGCAGAACCGGCACCGCGAAGAATACCGTTTAACGCAATACGGATTATAATAAAACCACAGCTCGCAAACATTACTTTTGCATACAAACTGCCTTGTTCTATAACTGCAGGAGAAAGTCCTACGAGCCCAAGTATTTCATTACTCCATATAAAACATATGATACTTATTAAAATACCGCAGATAATGCTTATGTTTATTACCTGCCCGGCTGTAATGTTTGCATCCTTAAAATTCTGCTCGCCAACGCGCCTTGCAATTAAAGTTGAAGCCGCAATGCTCAGACCAATTGAAACGGAATACGAAAAGCTGATAACAGATTCTGTAGAACCCACAATAGAAACAGCTGCTGCGCCAAGTTTGCTTACAAAAAACAAACTGGCACAAACAAAAACAGATTCCATTACAAGTTCTAAAACCATAGGAACGGCAAGCAATACAATTGCCCGATTAATACTGCCTGAAGTGAATTTTTTCTCTCGGCCTAATACCGCAGTAAAAAACAAATCAGTATAAGATTGAAGCCTTAAAACTACTACTTTCATGATTGGTGCTGTATTGTTTCGCCAATCTCTGTAAACTCGTTCATTTCATACTGTCTGATTACATAAAGCGGATTAGGCAGTTTGCTTCCTTTTTTCGGCACGGCAAAACCAGTTTGTTCAGCATATCCGTTATTAAGAAGTTTCAAGCTGTTAATGTAAAATCGCTTAAACTCCGGTTCAAAAAGATTGTACTTTTCAAAGCGGTCTGTTAAATGCGGATTATCCTGTTTGTATTCTTCGATTGATCCTATAACGGTTTTCCAAAAAAGATGTTCGTCATAATCCATATGCGTATGCAGAATATCAGACAGATATCTAAAAAAGGCATCAAAAACACCGATCAAAATAAACAAAGGCGTATTCTCTTTATTAGAAGATTGAATAAGACCGTCTTTAAGTTCATCTGGTAATTTTGCTTTGGCTTCTTCTGTTAAAACAATATCATCAACAAAATCTTTTATAATAATACGCTGCGGTACTCCATTTTTCATGACCAGAATAATATTCTCGCCATGCGGTGTTACACATAAAGAATGCTGATAATAAATATGGAGCAAAGGTTTTAAGTAGGCTTCCAGATATTGTTCCAGCCAGTTTTGAGTACTAAGTCCGGAAACGTTTATAAGTTCCTGCAGAAAAGGCACGTCATTGTCATCGATATATAATAAAGACGCCATTGTCATTAGGTTTTCTTCAGGTTTGCGATATTTCTCGGCACTTTCTCTCCATAATGCGCCCAGCATTTCGCGATAATGATACGGACTGTCGGTTATGGAATTGTACTGCGGATGACGATACGAAACTGTAGCTACTTCGCCTAAAAGCACAACTTCTTTTTCCTCAAAATAAGGATCTTTATCGAGCATTTCTTTTACCCACTTTGTAACTCTTGGCGCAATATCCATTTGTTTTGGAGAGAGTCCGCGGATGTTTCCTGTACTCAAAATAGAGATTGCCGTTTTTACATAATGTTTAGAAGGATGACTTAGATTGAAGAAGGTTCGAATACTTTGCTGAGGCGAATATACATCGTCACTTTTACCCAAAATCACTAAATATTGGTTCGCGAAATCTTGATGAAACTGCAGTAAAATTTTATTGTTTAACTGCCAGGGATGCACGGGAATAAAAACGTAATCTTCAACCACAAGTCCCATATTGCGGAGCTTTTCCTGAAATTTGTTATAAACTTCAACACCCAATTCATCAGAATAAAAATCATTAAAATTGATCGTTTCCAAAGAATTAAATGAAGCTCTTTTTTTATGAGAGGCCAGCCAGTATAAATCCGTATTTTTATTGGCTTCGGGAGCATAACGGTGATATTCGCTGTTGTTAAAACCTACACGTCCTTTATTCGCAATAACCCACGGATGACCTTCCATTTGATGCTCAATTGTCTGATAATCGGCTTGTGTAAGTTCGGCAGAACTCAATTTTTCTCTGGTATATAAATGTGCATCAGCATATAATGTATTGAGAAGTTCTTCTGTATATTTTGCCAATGTAAAGGAATCAATGCCAAAGGTTTTTTGCAATTCCATAAAAAAACAAAGAACATCTTTAGCAGGCGAGGCTGTTCCGTTTTCCCATCTTTGGATACTTTCTTTTTCAATATGCCAATATTCTAAAAGTCTTGGATAAGCTGAAAAAGTATAATAAACATCTGCAAGATCGGTTGTCAATTTAAAATGTGTAAGATCACCTTTACTGCCCGTAATTTCAGGTTTGGCAACATCTTCATGCATTAATTCGGCTAAACTCTTAGCCAGCAGATTAAGATTTACCTTTTCCCAAACCTGAGCGGTAAAAACTTCTAAGTGTGGTATTGTTTCTATATTCATTTTAAATGCTATTAAATACTAATTTCAACTGCCTTTTCTGCCGCAATGCCCGAAAGGTCAAAATCCTGAAAAGCAATTCTCTTTTCGAGTTTATATACTTCACGTTTTGCTACTTCATTAATGATATAGGAATTGCGGTAAGCGCCCATACCTAAATCAGATGAAATGTAGCTGTGCGTATGAATTTCTGCGTTTTGTACAAAAATTTCGCTGCCGTTGGTATCTATGGAGTAATTTCTTTTTACATCATAACTGCCTGTCGAAGTCCTGCTGATTCTATGCTGTATATCTTTAAGAAATTGAGGTTCCTGATAATGATATCCTGTACCTAAAATTACATAGTCAGCTTGGTCTGTAAACTTTTTGTGCTGTTCAACCTGTTCCAGATGCAGTTCGTAGTTATTGTGAATTCCAGCCGTTATATCATCCAATTGAATATTAGGTCTGATCTTTACACCAATATCATCGTTGTCTACACTAAGCGCATACATATAATCATAAATCTCATTCAGCAAATCAAAGTTGACTCCTTTAAATTGTGATTTCTGACGATCCAGCATGACTTTGCGATCTGAAGCCGACATTTGATGAAAATAGTCGATATAATCCGGCGATGTATGTTCTAAAATAAGCTTGGAATATTCCATAGCAAAAAAGCGATCAGGACGGGAATACCAATTTAGTTTTAAGTTTTTAGGTCTGTTTTGAAGCAGATCAAAGAAAACTTCGGCAGCACTTTGTCCGGAACCAATAACAGTAACGGTATCCTGCTCTAATATTTCTTCTTTTCTAAAAAGATAGCTTGACGTATGACAGACTTTTTCCATTTCATTTAAATCAACAAAATCAGGAAGTATAGGCACAGTTCCAGTTCCCAATACTAATTTTTCGGCATAGTATATTTTGGTCTGATCCTGATCTTTATGAAAAACATGCAGCTCATAAAGCCCGTCTTTATAATAAATTTCTCTTACGCTCGATGAAAAACGGCAGTTTTGCAGCTGTTTAATTACCCATTGACAGTATAAATTATACTCTTTGCGCAGGACGAAAAAGTTTTCACGGATGAAAAATTTATACAAACGATCTGTCTTTTTAAGGAAATTTAAAAAACTGAATTTACTTGTAGGATCTGCCATAGAAACACAGTCACATAAAAATGGAGTTTGAAGTGTTACATGGTCAAAAAGCAGACCCGGATGCCAATTGAATTGCTCTCTTTGGTCAAAAAAAAGTGATGAAACGTCATCAACCGGTTCTAACAAAGCGGCTAAACCCAAATTAAAAGGTCCAATGCCAATGCCTATTAATGAATATACTTTACGATCTTCCATATTATTGGTTTATAAGATTATGTTCTGCTTCTGAGTTTATGATAATGTCTTTATTCTGCGGAAATTTTTCCCAATACCATTCTCGATAGCAGAAATTAAGATTTGAGGTTTTATGCGGCATTTCGATAACCTTATCGATTTTAAAGCCATGAAAAGCTTTGTTCATCATCGAAGCTCTGGAATCAACAGAACCTTCACCAACCATTCTGCCTACTTCAGATTGTGCAAAGACATAATCAATCATGCATTGTGTTGATGGTGAGACAAATTTTTGCTTAGGATCTGTCGGCGCAATAAATTGATGCGTTCCATAATCAGTAGGGAGAACATCATAATAATCGCCCAGTACATCACGGGTCGGCCAGTAAACTTCAATATTAAAAGTCGGTTCGCCGTTGGCCATTCCTATGTAGCTGTACAAACCGTCACTCGGAAGAAGGGTTCTGTAATACGTTTCAAGTTCACGCAGAGGCCAGTCCATTTTCCAGTTCGCTTTGGCATGATCGCGATGAAACCATTCATGCAGCATTTCGAGATCATTTTCTAAATCAAGAGGACGTAAACTAATCGTTACATCTTCTTTAGGAAAATAGCGGTTGTAGACCAATTCTTTTCCTTTTGGATTTATCAATTGTTCTGAAAAAAAGCGTTTGTGTAAAATATTAGGGAAGTTGATACGTGTAACGCCAGCCGGATTACCGCCGCAGTCAATATCATTAAGTGCCGTAAGTAAATTGCCTTTTACTTTCCAATGTCTGCTTTCGAGAATAAACGTAACAAGACCGCTTTCGTCTTCTTTTTGTAAAGCCTCTAAAGTATCGTATAAAATAGTTAAGAGATTTTTTTCATCTGCAAGCTGGCTGGTGCCAAATGTATTTACAACTGCGAGTATATTGCCAACCCAGAAATAATGAAGCAATAAATTATACAAACGATCGTCTGGAATAAACATTTTTCCATTTTCAGATAAACCTGGTACAATTTCATTTAACTGCTCTTCAAAAGATTTTCGGAACAAGAAACTTTGATTATCACGGAAAAATAGTTTTTCAGGCATGAACGACGCATCCAATTGTACAAGTGTGTTTTGCTGATGCCATTCGCAGAACATTCCCTGTTCATTGAACATTTTTACTACACCGCCCACAATAATGTCGATGTATTTTTTGAACCAAAGTTCACTGGTTTTTTCCAGAGATAATCCGGTTTGCTGAGAAGCTTTTTGAATCACATTCTGCATTCTCGAAGGTTCTCCCAATATACTGTCCTGGCATAATGAAGCCAATAAACAGACATTCTTTTCTTTTTCGTTTATATTGATTTTAAACGGATTGTATCGCACACTGGTAGAAAAACTATCCAGTACATTTCCGTTATACGATACAGATATAAAGCCCGGATCGCAGATCAATTCGATATCTGGATAGGATTTCTTTACATTATCTCCCCAGGCTGTCTGCATTAGACGGGATACCTCATAACCTCTGTAAAGTTCATGATAATGATTGATGCGTTCTGCTCCGGTAATTTTTACATGGAGAGAAAATTTATACATATAATCGCTTTCATTATTATATACCGTTCTTACTGATGAGGTTGCTGTAAATTCTTTTCCAAATTCGCCTAAATCGATAAGCAGATTTTCTTTTACAAGTGTATCAAATGTAGTTTGTGATTTAAAATAAGACGCTTCCCACGGATGAACGGGAAGTACTTTCCAGTCTGGATATTTTTCCAGTAAATCGTGTACTTTTTTATCTCCATTACTTCCTTCAATTACTGCAGCTTTTGCAAAATCAGAAGGCAGAATATTGTCTACGGATTTTTCGGCAACGAGATTTGGATGCACTAAAAAATAATACAGATGAAACTGTCCGCCGGTTTCTGGTGCATATTTTAAAACTTCTGCTTCCGTAAAACCTTCACGTCCTTTTGTAAGCGGATGAAGTAAATGTCCTGCCGGGAATAATTGTTCGGCCTCTATAAAGGTCATTTCAGTTTTATTAAATTCCTGTCCTGAAGTTTGAAAATGCTCTAAAAACTGTGCTATTTTTTCTGTACTGAGCTTCATCCTTTTTTTGACATTTTTAGAATCTGCCAGCGGATACTGTTGTCTTACATGATTTGTAATTAATTCTAAAAGACGTTCTGAATCTATTTCTTTGATGGTTTCAGTAGTAAGATCGCGTTCCATTACCGGAAAATGATACAAATGTCTGAAGGTTTCAGATCTGTAACGTATTGGTGCATATACTTCAACATTATCAACAGGAAAATCCAGTTTTAAATGAAGTTCATGATTGTACTTAGACATATATGATTTTAGTACAGGATCGTATTTAGGAACCCCTTCATAAAAACTGCTGTTGCCTAGTTCGCGAACGCAGCAGTTAAGTAAAATGGTAAACGTAATATCGACTGCTTCTTGAGCAATCTCTTTAGGAGAAGATGTAGTCATTTCCGTGTTTTTTTATAATTGAAAGGATATTATTGATGTGTGCGATTGTCGTTAATGGGTTCAAAATGGTAAACTTGAGATAAAAAATGCCGTTTACTTTTGTGCTTGCCACTAAGACTTCGCCATTAAAAAACATTTTCTTTTTGATGTGTAAATTCATTTTACAAGTATCTCCAGGCCAGCCGTCTAGTTTGTATCTAAAAACCAAAACACTTAAATCAGAATCTGTTAAGAGTTCAAAGTCTTTGTCGTTTTCCAGTATTTCAGCTGTTTGTTTGGTCGTTTCAATAATGGTATCGGTGTATTGACCCAGTTTAGTTCTGCCCATATAACGCAGTGTACACCATAGTTTTAAAGCATCAAAACGACGAGTGCTTTGTACCAGAGATTTGTTAATTTGTGCCGGAAGTTCATCGTAATCCTGTTCTTTAGGATTTAAATAATCGGCATGATGTTTTATGATATGAAGATGCTGTTTGTTTCTCACCATAAAAGCACTGCTGCAAATAGGCTGAAAGAAAGATTTATGATAATCAATTGTAACAGAATCAGCTTGTTCAATGCCGTTTAACAGATGTTTGTATGTATCTGTCAGCAATAAGCCGCAGCCGTAAGCCGCGTCAACATGCATCCATAATTCATGTTCTTTTGCCAAAACTGAAATTTCAGATAATGGATCGATATTACCGAAATCGGTTGTTCCGGCTGTAGCCACAATAGCAATAGGAATGTTGCCTTTTTCTTTTTCTTCAAGAATGGCCTGCTTTAATTTTTCAGCATCCATTCTGTAACGGCTGTCTGTTACAACCTGAACAATAGACTGCTCGCCAAGGCCTAGAATAGAAGCATTTTTTTGATTGCTGAAATGAGATTTCTCTGAAACAAAAATTCTGAATTTACTTGAATCCGGCGGACATCCATTTAATTTGATATTCCAGTTGAGGTATTTTAAAGCAAAATAATCTCTGGCCAAAAGCAGTCCCATAAGGTTACTTTGTGATCCGCCGCCTGTAAAAATACCATCACAATCTGCATTATATCCAATTTGTTCGCCAGTCCAGGCAATCAATTTTCTTTCTATAAATGTTCCGCCTGCGCTTTGGTCATAGGTATCCTGAGATGAATTAATAGCACTTATCAGTACATCTGCAGCTAAAGCAGGAATTACAACAGGGCAGTTTAAGTGTGCTATATATTCTGGTAAATGGTAAGCAGTGGCATGATTTACATAAATTTCATCGATCTCGTCCCAAAGGGTTTCATAATCCTGAACAGGTTTGTCTAAGTTTACAGCTTCTACTTTATTTCGTATTTCATCAGGTTTAATACCGCTGAACGGGATTTTAGTATTTTCAAGAAAACCTGCTACACGTTTTTGAACTAATTCTATGGCATTGGCATATTCTGTTCCGGAATTTTCATGAAAAATATCCTGATAAAAATCGTCAGCGGCGCTTTTAACAAAGACATCCGGGGCATTGTCTAATAGGTTTTGCATAATGATAAGTTTTAGAATTGAGGTTATTTAAAATAAGTTACTTTGTTAGAAATCGGGGTTCGTTTTTTTCTGGATGGCTCAAGATCTTCTGGATAATAACCGACATAAATTAAACCGAGAGACTGTTCATTTTTGGCCAGATCAAATTGCTTTACGTAATCAACTGCACCTGCAGATGTACTCCAGTAGCTCCCAATATCATGAGCAGTGCAGGAGAGGGCAATGTTTTGAACGGCAGATGAAACGGCGGCAACTTCTTCCCATTCGGGCAGGTTAATTTTAGTATTGCGAACCATTACAACGCCAATAACACAAGCTGAATTAAGCGGATATTCTTTTAGCAGATTGTACTTTTCCTGAGCTTCATCAGCAGAAAACTTTTCAAAATAAAAATCCCTGTAATAATCTGCCAGAAAAGATCCCAGCTGCTCTAAATAACTATCCTTAAAAACAATAAACCTCCATGGTTCAGTCATTTTATGGGTAGGCGCATAGGTCGCATTTATTAAAATTTCATTTAATAATTCATCGGGTATGTTCTGCTTTATAAACTCATCCGCATAAACACTTCGCCGTGTGCGGATGATTTTTGAAATATTTTGTCTATATGTAAAATCCGACGCCTTGATTTTACTAGGTTTAGTGCTAATATTCATATTTTTTTAATAAATTTTTTAAGAAAATTCTTTTTTAAATTATAAAAATAAATACATTTGTAAGTAGATTTTATTTAGAATGAATAAAAACAGTAGGAGCAAATGTAGAGATTAATCTTTATAAAAAAAATAAAACAGAAAAAAATTATACGAAATTCTCTACATTACCAAAATGTTATGGAATGATGTTTTATTTGTATATAGATTGATTTTTAACGGTTTGTGTTTATTATTTGTCCCAATTTTTGTCAACTATTAAATAAACTAAAAAAATGAAATCACAATCATTAATTGAAGATGAGATACCAGTAAAAGAAAACTATGCTTATCAAATTCCTACAAGCCCGCTGATAGTGGAGGTTACGCCTCAGGAAAGAAACATTTTGTCTAATGTGGGCGCTCTGCTGGAAAAGGCATTTAAGAGCTATGAAAACCCAGATTATATAGAAGCGCTTCATCTGTATTCTTTTCAGCTTCTTCCAGAAAGAATAGCCAGAATTTTAAGCCGTTTTGGAACAGATTTTTCAGCTGACCAGTATGGGGCTATTATTTTTAGAGGTCTTCTTGAAGTAGATCAGGATCATCTGGGACCAACTCCCGCGAATTGGCAGAGCGCTGATTACTCAAAACTCAATAAATACGGTTTTATTTGTTCCTTGCTGCATGGTGCAGTTCCTTCAAAACCGGTGCAATATTATGCACAGAGAAAGGGCGGGGGAATTCTTCATGCTGTTATTCCAGATGAGAAAATGGCAGCTACACAAACAGGTTCGGGATCAAAAACAAATTTGTATGTTCATACAGAAGATGCTTTTCTTTTACATCAGGCTGATTTTTTAAGTTTTCTATATCTGCGAAATGAAGAAAGAGTTCCTTCTACACTTTACTCAGTAAGGTCGCATGGTAAGGTGAATAAGATAATGGAAAAGCTTTTTGATCCAATTTATCAATGTCCTAAAGATGCTAATTATCAGGAAGAAATTAATGATGGTCCGCTGGCTTCTGTTTTATATGGAAATAAAAAGCTGCCTTTTATTAGATTTGATGCGGCAGAGCAGATATTTAATGAAAATGCCGGACAGACTCCCGAAGCTCTTTACAATTTAACTGAATTTTGGAATGAGGCTAAAGAGTTGATTAATAGTGATTATATCCCAGATTCAGGTGATGTTATATTTGTGAATAATCATTTGTGTGCTCACGGAAGAAGTGCTTTTACAGCAGGGCAGAAAGAGGAGAATGGTAAGCTTGTGCCATGTGAGAGACGACAAATGTTAAGAATGATGAGCAAAACCAGTCTAATTCATATAAGATCAATGACACATACTGATGATCCGTATTTTGTTATGGAAGAACATTTAGGAAAAGTTTTTAATCAGGCTTAACGGCTGTACTCAATTAATAAAAAAGAGATATCAAATATAGTTTGATATCTCTTTTTATATTAGTAAAAATGAATTTAAAGTGTTTGTATTCAGTATTTTGTAATTTAATAATTTACATCATTTTTCCTTCTTTGGCATATTCTTTTTTAATTCCCTGAAGTAAATGATTAAGGTTGATGCTTTCATTTTTATCTTCTAAAGTTCTCAGGCAGGCATATTGAATTATGTTGACAATATTAGCGCCGGTAATATCGTATTTTTTTGAAAGTTCATTAAGATTTACATCTTCAGCAATCTTAATTCCCTTAGGCAGATTATTTTGCCAAAGCTGTAAACGCTCGCCATAAGAAGGTACTTCAAACTCAATTATAGATTGAAATCTTCGGGTAAAAGCAGCATCAATATTTGTTTTGAAATTAGAGGCTAAGATCACTAATCCAGGATGATTTTCTATGCGCTGCAATAAATATGAAACTTCCTGATTGGCATATTTATCGTGGGCATCCCTGACATTGGTTCTTTTTCCAAAAATAGCATCGGCTTCATCAAAAAACAGAATCCAGTCTTTATCTGACGCTTTATCAAAAAGGGAAGACAGATTTTTTTCGGTTTCGCCAATATATTTTGAAATTATCATCGACAAATCAATTCTGTAAACGTCTCTTTTTGTGTATTTTCCTAATAGAGAAGCCGTAAGCGTTTTTCCTGTCCCCGGTGCGCCGTAAAACATGACTCTGAAACCGGGTTTTATTTTGCTTTTCATGTTCCAATCGTTAAATAGGATTTCGTTGAATTTAAGCCAGGTTTCGATTTCTTTAATTTGGTTTAAAGTGTTGGAATTGAGTACTAAATCGTTCCAGTCTAATTGAGTTTCGATTAATTGTGCTGGGAAAACACTGCTTAGCTGTGGTTTCAGAATTTTTCCGGTTATAAATTTTTCGATGTATTCGTCCTCTAAAATCAGCAGTCCGCTTAGCTTAGGTTCACCATTAGGAACAGAATCTATTTTGATGATTCCTTTTTGATAAAGAAAAGACTGATTGTGTAAATAATTATAGAATAAAATTCGGTTATCGAGATCATTTCCGGCAATTAAAAACTGAGCCGTTTCGCCTGTTGGTAAAATGCCTCGGTGATTTTTTGTTTTTATGCCGCCAAATTCGGGTAATTCACCGCCGTTAGGTAAATATTCGGCAATAATCGAACTCAAAAAATCTGGCTTCACGTGAGGAACAAGAGCGAGTCCCAAAATCAGAATATCAATTTCGGTTAGATTATTTTCGATAATAAATTCGTCAATAAAACCATTTGAATCGATTTGATTTAAAACAGGTTTTTCCATTGGATTTTCGACCAGAAAAAGAGTATCAAGCTGAAATACGAATTGGTTTTTGATATAGGTAAATACATTTTCCATTTTTCTATACTAATGATTCGATTGAAAAAAAATCAAGTTTTGATTGTTTATAATTTCTGATTTTGTTCATGACAGCATTTCCATTATTAGAACCGCCGGCATTGGTGTTGCCTTCAATAGTCTCTATGGCATCAGCATGAACAGCAGTTACAATTCCGGTGTGAATCCAGTCGTTTGGTGTTTTTTGAAGAAGAAATATATCTCCTGGTTTTATCAAAGTCGAATTGGTTCTGGCAGTTTGATAACGGGTCAGTATCTTTTTTTGTAGACCAGTTGTACCCACAGTATCACAGCTGTAAGTTAACGGCATTAGAGTTTTAAAGTTTTTTCCCTGAATAGATGCCGCCTGATCGATAATGGCCTGAACAAAACCCATACACCAAAACCATTCTGTTCCTTCATTTCCATCCATATAGCTTCGAACCCATGGTCCCGTATTACTTTGGTTATTTATGACAAGCTCAAAGGGATGATTTTTAAGATGATTTTGTGCTGTATTTAGAATTAATTCCCTCAGATTGTTTCCGGATATCGGACTTTCAAAAGCTTTTTTGAGAGGCGACACGAGTTTATCAAACAGATTTTGATCTACATTTCCGGTTTGAGGCAGACCATTTGCTTTTTGAAAATTCAATACTGCTTTTTCTGTTGCGGGACCAAAATCGCCATCAATATCGGTTGCAGTTCCGGAGTTTGGATTCTGCATAGCAAATAAATTAAGCCAGGACTGAATTTTTTCAACGTCTTTCTTGTTATTATTAACTCCTTTTTTTTGTTGTACCGCTTTAATAAGCAGTTCTTTTTGGTAGAATGTTTTTTGCATGACTTTATGTTTTAATTATTATCTGCAGTCTCTACAACTTTTATCAGTTTTATTCTTTCATCAATAATAAAAAGTGGTAAATCATTAACACTTTTATGATGGTGTATTTAATCTTAAAAATTCATTAATCTTAGCAACAAGTGCAGCCCTTGCCTGAGTTTCTCTTCTCATCATCATTCTTCTAAATGAACTATCAACAGGAATATTCAATTCAGCGTGACGGGTCCATTGTGCATAAGATTTTGAACCTTTTGATGAATTTGCTCTGGGGCTCAATGCGACAAAGTTTTCCATTAAGTTTAAAACAGCAATTTTTTGTTCAGTGGTCAGAAAGTTAAAATCAGACATTTGTACAATTGCTGTAAATGGTATAATATGATCCGCATGCGCAGTACCATCAACAGTTAATGATGAAAAAGCAGGGTCTGGTGCATTAGATGGTAATATGGATTGAGCCCAAGATTGTATTTCTGGAGAAGGTGTTTGTCTTCTCAAATATTCAACATCTTCATTTATAACGATTATTTCCCCAGTACTTATTTTTGTGACAAAAGTGCTAAACACAGTGCTGAATTTAGCACTTTGTCTACGGAATCTATATGAAACTAAACCTTTTCCTTCTGGTTCCACTATTTCAGCTACAAAAGACCCTGTTATATAAGGTGCTTTAATATGTTGTCCAACACTCACAGGTGAGCTGCCTCCCGGAACGAGTTTTTCCCAAGTTGCTTGTTCAATACCTTGATTTACAGTGGAGGTATTATAAACAATTGTTGAAGCAGGGTGATTTAAAACCTTCATTGTCAATTGTTGTGTAGCTGAATTTATTGCAGTAACTAAATAATATGTGTCATTTGATTTATCCAACAACAAATCTTGAATATTTATTTCAACTCCTGATTTAGAAATGTGTATAACAGACCTCTGAACATAGGTGAAATCCCAATTTTCTCCACCATCGGTAACAGATGAAATATTAATAACATTAGTATGATCGGCATTGACTTTATTTTTAATTGCCTCTGCTTCTTCCTGAGTAATTTGTCCTCCATCTTTTTCTTTTTCAGATTCACTATTAATTTCAGCTAAAGCTCCCGCAATTGCACCAGAAGGTGCTGTTTCAGGCTGGCTTCTTCCCATCACTCTGTCTAACAATGCCATTCCAGTATCAACTGCTTTATTCACTAACCAAGTCAGTGCCTCATCAACCATTTGACGAACAGCAATAAGCATTTCGCCAATTCTTGCCCCAATACCAGTTAAACCAACCTGATTTGCCAAGAAACCTATCACAACAGGCATGGCTTGTCCCATGGTTCTTTCCAGATAATCTGCGGCTGTGGCGACATTGCCTCTGGCTAAATCGGCTACACCATTGACAAACGAGTTGACAACTTCGAGCATTTCACGCAGGTATTTGATAAAACTTTGTATCGCATTAAAGAATGCCATAGCACCGTTTATCACGGCCATGATTCCTGTTGGGTCTAACATGCTTAAAAGTCTGGCCGTAATTCTATTCACGATACGTTCCATGACAAAGTTTTTCACGGCATCGAGAACGGTATTCCATAAATTACTAAGCTGTTCTTGTATTTTGTCCCAAATGGCGGCCATACCCCGTTCCTGAACATCTTTAATGAATGTCCAGATACCTTCAAGTGTATTAATCATACTGCGGATTCTGGCTACTCTTGCCGGACCAATGCGCGGATGTGCGGCTAGTTTTTCCCAGATTTTTTCCATCGAGATATTCAGCACTTCCATAATCCAGGTAATAACACCTTTTAAAGAGAAATCAGTCAGTACCGGAATATTGGCATCTTTCAACTCGCTCATTAACCAGCCGGTTACACCATTTATTAAATGCGTAACAATATTGTCAAAGAACTGTACAAATCCTTGTTTAAGCGCTCGCAGTATATTTTTTAAGAAACCTATTGGGTCTTTCTTAATATCATCAATCGCTTCTAAGGCTCTGGTAATGATATTTCCGATTAGATCGAATGGGAAATTCATGATTTCGAGAATGGCCATAATTACGATTCGAACAATTTCTGCCACAAAAGCAATTAGTCGGCCTATAGGTTCTCCAAATTTCTCAATGATTCTCATGAATGCATCTATCGGATGAACGAGATCATCAATAGTCATCGAATCCCAAATATCAGTAAAGAGCTGTATAATAGATTGAGGCGTCATGTTGAGTGTCGCTACTGCGGCTTCAATTTCGCCTGTAATTCTGGCTATTGCGCCAGATTCAACCATTTGTGCATATTGTTCTTCACCGCCATCCATGAGGCTCATAAAGCCTTTTATCATATTGGGTACAGTGCGGGGTACGACTTCTTGTGTAAAAGGATCTTTTCCGATGATTACTTTAACAAGCGAATAACCTCTTACCGTTTTGGCCTGATCAGAAAGCCATCCTAATAGTGATTCCTTAACAAGTTCTAAAACTTTTAATGCTACGCCCGAAGCAAAATCCCAAACTCTTTGTAAAAATCCTCCAGCCTGAACAGCAAGTGCCGAAAGGTTATCGCTGATATTGGCAAGATTCGAAGGCTGAATAGCATTCCAGGCTGTAGTTATAAGTCCGCGGAGTTCACCTAATAGTGAATTGAAAGTTCCAACTTGCGTATCAAGCCAGTCTGCCGTTTTTTGCAGTGTGCCTTTTTCGCGCATTTGCTCAAGCTCGGTCTGCTTGTCTATCAGTAATAAGAAATCTTCTAATATTTCTACAGTTGTGGCAGTAACTTCTTTATCGCGCAGCGGATCATATTTGATTATTTTTTTGAGAAGTGAATAGGCTTTGTTTTCGGCCAATAATGGTTCTGCAACTTCAATCAATGCTTCTTTTATCCAGGTTATGATTTGATCGACAAGCGAAGATGCGAAAGTAGTTACGCGATTTACCAAGTCATTAAATTTGGTTCTAACAACATCTATAAAAGTTGAAATTGAAGATTCGTCCCAAGCATCCTTAACCAGTTGGAGTAATGCATCCATACTTAGCCCCAGTTCGCTCAAACGGCTGTTGACCCAGTCAAAAACACGATCAATAATACCATATTCCTGTAATTTATCAAATATGGCAGTTCCAAAAGGAATCAATCCCATAAATCCTTCAATAAGATTGACGGCATTTCTTTCGACATTTACATCATTCAAAGGATCATAACCCGCTACAACTGTAAGCAGTGTATAACCGGGAACATGTCTGACGTTGTCTTTTATGAAATCAGGAATCGCAAAGGACAATAATGATCCCTGAATCATTTCGGGAGCAGGGGAGACTGGTTCCGGTTTTTTTCTAATTGCCGCTCCCTGCTGTACAGTATGTGTTAATTCGTGGGCGAGTAAATGCTTGCCGTCTTTTGAATTGGGATTGTATTTTCCTTCGTTAAAATAAATATTGTTTCCGGTTGCAAAAGCCTGCGCACCTAATTGTTTGTTCATTTGAACAGCATTAGAATCATTGTGAATACGGACATTGCTGAAATCAGCTCCGATGCCTGATTCCATTTCGGTTTTTACTTTTCCGGACAGAGGAGAGCCTCCGCCTTTACTGCTGTTTAATTTGGATTCTAAATTAGAATTGTCGCTAGGACTGGCATCCCCGGAAGGGCTTTTTTGCAGTTGTTTTTCATCGTCTTTGGCTTGTTTTTCTTCTTCTTTTTTCTGTTGTAGATTTTCTTCTTCTCCTTTATTTTGAATTAAAGGTTTGGGTGAAAGTATGTTTTTTGAGGCAGTTTCTGTTTTTTTGACTTCTGTCTTATTCTGAATTGTTTCCTCTTTTTTCAGGATTTTATCTTCGAGCTTATGCTGAATTAACGTTTTTGAGGCAGAAAAAACCGGATTGGTTTCTCGTTTTTCTGTTGTTCTGGAATCGAGTTTGTTTTGTATTAAATCCTCTTTTAACTGTACAACAGGTGTTATGGTTTGGGCTGCGGTTTTTTGCTGTACGTCTTTATTTTGCTCTTCTTGTTTTTGAACATCACGCGCCAATTTCTTTTGCATTACGGGCGACGGCGAAAAGAAAGATTCAGCTTTTGAAGTTTGTTTATTGGCAACTACCTGGTCAGCAACTCTATCAGCTTCAATTTCAAATTTATCGTTAGATTTTCCTATATTCAATTTTGCCTGAATGCCAAAAAAAGATTCCTTCCCCTTGTCATGATGTGACGAGGAGTGCGAAGGATTCGTATTTGTTTTTTTGGTTAAAACTGGCATATTTGATTATTATATTTTACAGAAAATCATTTCGTTATCAGGTTGCATCAATGTCAACTCTTCCTGCTAAACTGCAATGTGTTGGATCGCCATTATATCCGCTTAAGACAATTTCTACATAATAAGTGCCATCAGTTAAATTAGAAACCGAAGTACTTCCTCCGGATAATGAAATTGAGGCACTATGCTCTTTGCTGTCTATCAAAAATCTTTTTCTATATATATTTACTTCTATTGTACTGGCAATATCCCTGCATCTTGGCGGACCATCCCAAGCTAAATTTGATGTTACTGTAACTGTTCCGCCATTACTCACGGTAAAATTATTAGACTCTCTTACCTGAGTTGTCCATCGGCTTATGTTCCAGGGCAGCGTAGATAATTGAAGCATGTCCTTTTTTTGAACATTATTTTGGGCTTTACTTCCTGTTTGCTGTATTGTATGTGTAAGTTCATGCGCAAGCAAATGTTTACCTTCTTTAGAGTCGGGGTTGTATTTTCCTTTGTTGAAATAAACATCGCTGCCGTGTGTAAAAGCCTGTGCACCCAGCTGTTCGCTCATTTGTACAGCTTTGCTGTCTGTGTGGATGTTTACATCGCTGAAATCGGCACCAAAACCAGATTCCATTTCCTGCTTTGTGTTTTTGTCCATAGCATTGCCGCCGCCTTTTGAACTGTTGAGAGTATTTTCGACTCCTTCATTTACTGAGTTCGATTCCTTAAACTTTGCCTGAACTGGTTTTTCGTCTTTTTTTTCTTCTTTCTTCTGAGCCTTCTTGTCTTCGTTTTCGCAATCGGTACATTTTTTCTGCACTTTCTTGTCTTCTTCTTTTTCTCCCTTTTTCTGTACTTTTTTATCTTCTTCCTTATCGGATTTCTTTTGAACCTTTTTGTCTTCCTCTTTTTCTCCTTTTTTCTGTACCTTTTTATCTTCTTCCTTATCCGATTTCTTTTGCACTTTTTTATCTTCTTCTTTTTCTTTGCCCTTTTTTTGCAGAGGTTTTTCTTGTGCTAAATCTTGTTTTTGAACCGTTGAAATGGTTTCTGAAATAGGTTTTTGCTGTACAGCGTTTTCACTTTTAGATTGCAGTAAACCTCCCGTATTACGTTTATTGACTACTTTATCGGCAACACTATCAGCTTCTGTTTCGTATTTATCTCCAACAGTGCCTGTAGTCAGTTTTTTTTGAACTTTTGGTCCAAAAAAAGTAGAAGGAGAGTGATTAACTGCTTTTTTTTGTTCAAATTCTCTCATGATTAGTCATTTTTACCATTTTGGATTACTAATTTGTTTCACTAAACAAACTGTGCATTACTCGCCACAATACCTTCTTTCTCTAATGCATTTTTTATTTGCCTGTACCAATACGGAAATATTTTAGAGAGCCGAAGTTCAATCTCGTCAACAACATATTTGTCATATTTTTTCATTCCAAAAAAATGAGAATACCCAATAGTATCTGCATATTTTCCCTGCTCTCTTATATTTTCTCCTTTCAATAGGATTGTAGGATTATTGTTTTTATAATTCAAGAGTGAGGCAAGAGTATATTGTTCTATTAAAATGCAGGTTTCATAACCTTCTTGTTTCAATGTAGAAAAGCTTTGCTGGTTTTCTAAGTAAATCTTCTCCAAATCATAATAGCTTTTTATAAATTCATCGCGGAGCCTGAGATCGTTAAAACCAAATATGCCGCAGTTATAAGAATAGCCTAAATTAGTATTCCAATAAGGTAATTTATTGGTGTATCTGGTAAACAATTCTACCTGTTTCCTGTAATGCATTTCATAAGTATCTTCCCTGCGTTCTACTATTACATCATCAAAACTAAAATCTATTTTTTTCCTGATAAATATGTCCGTGTCTATATGAACAAATGGTTTTGTCTGCAGTTCCATAGCATTAATTTTAGATTTCATCCATAGCTCAATTTTATTGTCATTTTGCACTTTGGTAACAGCACAAGGAAGCATATACAGGAATTTAAAACCTATTTCATCTACATAAAGTTCAATTTCATCATACCACAAATGGCTGTATAAAATACTTAGAGCCGTCATATAGATGGTTTCCTTTAGTTTGTCTCCCATATTCCATCTGTTATTCATTATAGGAAGCACATCAAGACTGTAAATCATCTTGTGTCGTTGTTTCATATATAGCTGTTTATAGTTTTTTAAGCGATGCCTTCTTTTTCTAAAGCACTTTTTACTTCTTTGTACCAATACGGAAACAGTTTAAAAAGCCTGTTTTCTATTTCCTGAACAATGTCTATCCTGTATTTTTTTTGACCTGCAATGTGTGTGTAACCAATTCTGTCTGCAAGCTGGCTGTTTTCGAATAAGTTTTTTTTCCAAAGCAGTAATGTTGGTTTAATATTTTTATGATGTAACAATGCGGCCAGATTATATTGTTCTAAAACAATGCAGGGTTCTATTCTTGTTATTCCCGGATTATTATTTTTAATAAAAATTTCCTCTAAAGCATAGTAGGCTTTTAAAAACTCATCCCGAAGTTCTAAGTCTCTAAAACCTAATACGCCGCAATTAAATGCATATCCCAGATCTGGTTTCCAGTAGTCTAAATCCTGAGTGTATTGATTAAAAAAATCCAGACGATATTGATACATGCCGTACAGTTCGTAATCATTCTGTTCAACAATCACTTTATCAAAATCAAAATTTATTTTTTTCTTTATAAAGGCATCATTGTCAAGGTGAATAAAAGGTTTTGTTTGTTTTTCCATAACATCAATCTTCGATTTCATCCAAATGACAGCATCTTCGTTACTGCTGATTTTAGTCACTCTGCACGGAAGCATATACAGAAACTTATACGCTGTTTCATCAGCATAAAGTTCAATATCCTTATACCATAAGTGGCTGTATAGTATGCTTAGAGCTGTCGAATAAATCGTTTCTTTAAATTTATTGCCTTCGTTCCATCGATTGTTGCTGATAGGAAATGCATCTAAGCTGTAAATTATTCTAGGCTCTTCCTTCATAAAATATTTTTTTTAATTGTATGAATTAAGTTTTTCTCTTCCAGAAAAGTCACATTGTTGTACAAAGAAGCTTTTCGGCTGTGTTTGTACAATCGTCTCCATTGATAATCGACACCCTTAATTTCTGAGGTGTTGAGATGTATTTCGGTATTATGATTTTTTTTACTTTCTTCAAATGAGGTATGCCAGACCATTTTACCCAGCAAAGGCGATTGTATATAGGTTGAATTGGAAAAATCCCTTGGAAAACTGTCTATATTAATTGAATTTTCTCCAACTCTGAAAATATGCACTAACGCTTCACCATTTTTTGTTTTATAGTATTTAGAGAGGTATCTTTTTGTTTCTAATTTGTTGATCATGGGCTGTAAATCCCGTTCGTTTTCAAAAATCAGATCTATATCATTAATGGTAATGTCATAATATTCGCGAAGATTGAGATAGTCAGCAACACCTCCGCAAAAGACTACTTTTGACATGTTTACATTATTGAATAAAAATTCTAACGCCATTTGCTGAAAGCTGCGAATGTTTTTTTTATCGTATTCTAAAAAAGAGGTGTTTTCAATATTCATGTTTTCAATTTTTACCAGTTAACATATATGATTCGTTTTTTCCAAGCCAATTTTATGATGCTCAAATTCCAGCTTAATTTGTCTAATAAAACATCTTGTGTTTTTCGTTCCATAGTTATTACAGGGCTTTCGTCTCCATTGCTGTTCAGTTTTCCGGGACGCTGTAAAAATTCGTTTTGAAGCAATTCTGCCGATGATGTTTTCATTACATCCCAATTACTCAAAACGGCTTCCAGCATTGCTGCAGCTTCTTTTTTCATTTGTTCTGAGAGTACAATGTTTCTTTCAATAGGTTCGGCTGTTGGAATATTGCATAAAAACTTTTCGAAGACCATAGCATTTTCATAATCCTGTTCTTTTCCTGTGGCTGTATAATGCAATAGGTGAGCAGCAGTTTCAGGATTATTGATAGTATTGTCTTTATTGAGCAGTTTACAATTCTCAAAAAGAGATTTCAAAAAGGGATGAATTAATACTAAACCCGCATTGTCAACATATAATTCGCTAATAGCATTGTCTGCTATTTCTTCGTTTCTGCCTTTTTCTTTTTCAAAAGAAGAATCTTTTTTAGCAATTACTTCTTCGTGTTTATTTGGTGTTTTTTCTTTTGAGTGATTTGATAAGGATTCGATATTCTTATTACCGCTGTCAACGGCTGTCTCTTTATCTTTCAATAAAATCAAATCAGGATCGGTTGTTGTTTTTTCATTGTTTTCCTGAATACTTTTTATTTCTGTTTCATTTTCATTTACTGCCGCTCTTTTATTTTTAGTTTCAGTCTCAGGTTTTATTGACGTTTGTTTTTTTAGTGAAGTCTCTATTTCCGTTTCTTTTTCTTTTAAAATGACTTTGTCTAGTTTTTTTTCGATAATCAAAACAGCAGCATCAAGATCAGCCAGTAATTCCAATTCGTTTTGGTTCTCTATCTGATTTTCAATTTCTCTTAGAAAAAGCGCTTTGTATTCTAAAAAGCTGTCTTTTTTATGAAATTCAAATACACTTTGAATTAATCTGGAAAGCTTTTGTTTTACAATTGCATGGTTTGTTTCCAAAAGATTTAAAACAACTATTTCCCACATTAAAAATCTTTGATTCGGAATCAATTGATTTTTTGAAATACTGGTTTCAATCTGTTTTTTTATCGCTTCAATCCTGATTATTTTGGCACTATTCTCGGCATTATTTTTTTTAAGTACAATTCCTTTTTTAATAATGGTTACAATTTGGCTGTCACTAAATTGTTTAATGAACCTTGATCTTGCAATTGGTTTCTGCATTGTATTTGCCCACTTAAAAGAGAAGTTTTTATTATTCAGGATTTCGTTAAATGTTTTATCCTCAATTATTTTAAAATCATTATTTAAAGTTATCCACCAAGGATTTGTACCTGTTTCCAGAAAGTGAAAAAAGCCTTCTATTTCTTTTTCCTGCGGGTTGATGCGTTTGTAACCTTCAATATTTTTTTCTTCTTTTTCGAAAACTTCTTCGACTTGTCTGCTGATTTTTTTAAGAATTTGTTCTTTGAAATCTTTAAAATCTAAATTTTGATTTATGGCAATATCAAGGTTGAGTTTGTCTAATTGTATGCTGTGTGAAGGATTTTTTGAATCCAGCTCGTTAAAGTAATTTTCTAAAATCGAGAATATTTCCTTTTGTAAAAACACATCAATATTGTCCTTGAGATAATATCCTTTTTCTTTAGAATTGGTATTTATCTCAAGGAAAACTTTATTGATAATATGTTTATTAGAACTAAGCACCAGCGGTAAGGTTTTCTATTTGTATGTTTAAGTTTGACAGGATAAAATCAATTTTTGCAAATACTTTTGCCATGCCGGACAAGAACTTTTTCAATGATCCGTCTGTATCTGTGTTGAATTTTATTTCTAGAAAACTTTTAAATAAATTGGTAAATAGAGATGATGTTCGCGTAAGTTGTTCTTCAAATGCTTTAAGCGTTTTTGCATCCTGACATCTCAAAATAGTATAAAACAAGGAAGTATTCAGCGATATAAGTTTTTGTACCGCAGTAATCTGCTCAGCGTTCTGCGCTCTTACAGCAGAGGCAGTAACTGTTGATATAAAATTGAAATATTCCTGTGTAAATAATTCAGGTAATTTATCATTTAAGGTACCGCTGATGTAGCTTTCAAGGTCATTTTGAACTTGTACATATCTGTTTTCGGTTTCAGTAATGAAGCTGTTAGTTTGTCTGCTGAACTTATTTAAAGCAGAAATTTCTTTTAAATTAGAAATGGTTTCAATTGAACTTTTAACAAATTGTCCTGCACTTTCAAGACATGCATTTACTTCAACTGGTTTTTTAATCTCAATTAGCCTTGGACCATCGTTTACGGAGCCGCATTTGCCTTCGGCAGTTAGTAAAACAGAAATGGAAGATTCATTAAATAAAGCAATTGGTCTTGTTATTGGATCTTTTTTATCTGTTTTTATTATTTCCTTATTGATATCCCATGTATAAGCTGCAGCATTTACCGAGTTGTTGATTAAGGTTAGAATTCCTGCAGCATCTATATTGAAAGTAAAACTTGCAGTAGGAAGGTCTAAAAGTGTAATTATAAGATTAGATGGTTTTCCGTCTATAAGAATGGTTACGCTTGCTGCACCAGGAGGCACGTCGGCTGGATTAAACCGAACTATTCCTCCTTTTGTTATTGTAACACCATCGCCGGAAATAACAGCCCCTTTTATATTTGGTTCAAGAGTAAGTACAACCGGTTTTTCGTTTCTGCAAAAAGATATTCTGTTTGTTAATTTACCATCTATAAGTACTTTTGGATCTTCAATTTCAAAACTCACAGGATGAGTAACCTGAAAACCGCAGTTGCCATTATCGGCATTCAGCGTAACATCAAATGTGAATTTCTTTTGTGATTCACCATTATACTTGTAAATGTGTTTTATTTCAGTCTTGTCGTCTGTAACAAGATCGGTTTTGTCTCCAAAATTCCAGGTAAATTTATTACCCGCAAGATTGTCTCCTGTTACGGTAAAAGTAACTTCGGTTTCGCTGATTCCTGAAGGTTTTAAAGGAACTGCGATAAAATCGAATTTTGGTTTTTCGAAAATGGTTATCTTACAGTCAGTATCAAAATTATTAACGGTAAAGGTTATCGTTTGACCAATTAACTCTTTGCTGACTAAATTTGGATCAAAAACAAGTACTCCCAATTCATTTACAGCTATTCCTCCGTTTTGATCTGGTCTAACATTGGCTTTTACAAATCCTCCAGCTGGAGATACTTTAAACGGCAGAGGAGGTGTTTTGCTGTCAAAACAAATTTTATCTACAGGTAAAGTAAGTCCAATATTGTTTTCATCGCAGCATAGATACGGCAGTGAAAAATCGGCAACAATTGGATTTAAAATTGGGATGCCTTCGGCAAATTTTTCAAAGTCTCCCGTTAAAGAAGGTCTTCGGGTGTTATAATAGTAATAATACGGTACTTTTTCTTCCAGATAAATCATAATGAAAGTGCCGCCGGGAACTACGCCTGCTTTATGCTCGTAACCGTGGTTTTTGTTGAGGTAATACTGGGTGAAATTTTGAATGGTTTTATCCAGTTCATTAGCATTTACAGCCAGAATCATTATGTTGAATCCGAGACCGTTATCTAATCTAATCTGCTGAATCGCTTTTAGTGCTTCTTTGTAGTTGCGTCCCTGATGACCTTCAATTCTATAAAAGTCACTGTCAAGATGTATTTCGAGCGGTTTTTTAGTATTTAATAAATCATCGTGGTAACTAACATTGTTTCTTTGTAACCCTAAAATGGTTTTATCAAAATCCCAGGCCTTAATAAGCGAATCGTTTACATTGTTGTAAAACGGAATGGCTTTTTTGCCCAATTTGCCCATTTGCAGAGAAGGTGTAATTTTTATAAAATCATATACTGGATTGTAGTTTTCTAATAATTCAGCAGTTCGCAAAATAAGACTGTACATTCTTTGTCTGGCTGTGTTTTCGCCATAACATATTTGTATTTCATCTTTTACGTCTTTTTCTTCTGAATTTTTATCATCTGCAAGGCAGTCATTGCAGGCAGTAAGATTTTCTCCTGTAAGCAGAGGCGATTTGTAAAAATCATGACGAAATTCAAAACAAGGCTGAGTTTTTATTAATTCGCCCAGCATTAAGTGCTTTGGAAAAGCATTAATATCCGGAGAACAATAACTATCGTTTATGTCGAGTAAAAGTGCTTTGGTTTCATTATAAGTATCAACAAGATCGTTAAGCAGATCATATCGATATTGAAAATCGGGAGGAAGTACAGGGTCTCCTTCAAAGTTAAACAGCTCAGTTATCTTTTTTTGAACAGCATCCAGAACCAGAGGCATATTTAAACCTGTCAGCAGTTTATTGTAACCATCCTGCAAGTTCTTTACAACATTGTTTTTGAAAATCCCTTTGGTAAAATTTTGTTTTATTGCCTCAAGATGAGCAAAATCTTCTTTTTTTAGTACAATTCTGTTTGATTTTATGTCTGGTAATGTATGATACAAATTGACATAATTGGTTTTGCCAATCATGCTGTCATGACTCATTATTTGTGCGGCAACGGCTTTACTGACAATTAAAACTTTATAATTGCCCACAATTTCCAATCCTTGGTTGTCACAAGAAAGACTCACGCAAAGGTCAGATTCTTTTTCATACGACTCCAGATACAAAAGAACTACGGCTTCTTTAAACTCAAATTTTGTATTTGTGTTAAATTCTGCTAAAGCAAAATAAGGGTCTTTTTCTTTTTTTTGCTGTTCTTCTGTCAAGAGTTCAAAAAGAAGCAGTTGTTTGTTTGATCCATCATAAAAAAAGGGTCTATAAGACGCTTTTGTATTATCATAGATTTTGCAGTGCGTATAGGTTTTGGAATCAAAATCGATTTTTTTGTTTCCTAATACATCGGCCTGATATAATTTAAAAAGATCACCATCAGTAGTTATACCAGTTCCCTGTGTTATTGTAATTGTTTTTTGAGACTCATTATAAGCGGGATAAAGTCCGCAAACTATACCAACGCCGCTCAGGTAAATGCGGGACAGGCGGTCCTGGTCGTCAAAAAAATCTACAACCTCATTAAGGTTTCCTTCTGTAAGTACCTGATTTTTTGTAAATCTTCGGTATTGTGTTGTTATTGTTGAAAGTTTTGCTGACATGGCAATAGTTTTTATAGTGATCCTAAATTTGTTTTTCCTAGTATAATTTTATCTGACAATCGCTCGTTTTCATCACTGCAGTCAAATAGTCGTCCTGTTGGGTAAACATTATCCAGACTGGTTAATGCTTTTATAAAGCTGATTAATTGCGGTTCCGGCTGTTCCTGATTCAAATTTGTTTTGGCGAATAAGTAGTCTTTGTAGGTTTTTTCAAATTGAATAAGCTGGTTTTCTGCGGGGTCTTTTACATCTTTTTCCCTGTAGCCAATCCAGCATATTTTTGCCAGAACGTGAGCTGGTAATTCTTCTTTAATTATTTTTTCTATATAATTTCTAAAATCGGTGTTGGCAAATCGCAATGTATATCCCGGAAGTACCACGCTCACGCGATAGGAGTAGGGATCTATTGGTTCGCAATCACCGCACTCATCGGCGCAGACTGGCATGAAGGTATCTGGATTTACGGTTGTCTGGTTTACATCCGGGCGGAGCATCATGTGCTCTACCAAAAACATTCCTTCTTCGGTAAAATCTTCTTTCATGAACTGAATTAAGTCCAGAATTGATTTTTCTAAATCCGCCAGATTAGTATAGTATTCATATCTGCGGGCAATAATGCGGTCTGGATTTTTCTTGTCATTAATTGCCGGATTTATAATGTCATAAGAATATTTTCCGGCATCTGACTGCTGTATTAAAATATTATCGATAATAGATAAATCTTGTACTGTGCCGTTTTTAAAAGCTTCTTTTATTTTGTATTCGCGAGTCTGAATAATCTGTAATACAGCAAAATAAAGCTCTTTATTTGCAGCAGAAGTATCAAAATATTCCGCTGTTGAAGAAAGTACAATTTCATTATGAGTATCCAAAATACGCCATCTATAAACTGATTGATTATCTGAATCAATAAAATTGTACATTTCGACAAACGAATTAGAAAGATTCCTGCGGTTGTAATTTCGAATACCAATGAGTCTTGAAATCCTTTTTTCTGCTCCCGAAACATTATTGGTATTCCATAAATTGGCAGTGGGCTGTTTGTAATAATCAAAAGCATTGCCGCGCTCTTTGCTTACGACTTTATAATCTTTCAAAAAGTTTTCTTTGTCACGCAGTACTACCTGATCTGTAGTATTGCCGTAAATTGTTTTATTGACAAATACGTACTCTGAGAAATTTTCGGCAAAACGGGACAAAAGATGGTCTAAAATTTTATTTCTTCGTTCAATATTATTGTCCTGCTGGTCAAAAAGCAGTTCTGTAATGCTGTCATCGGTGTAATTTTCATATTCGTTTACAATGTCATCAGCTCCTTCAATGTCTTTTACGACTTGCGTAAAAAGGGTTCGGGTTAAATTGCCGCTTACTGAAAGTAATTCGCTTATCTGTCCCAGTTGTTTAAAATAACTTCCTAATATCTGATCAAAAAATAAAAGATATCCTTTTAATTGTTTTGCTTTCGATTTGCGTTCAACAGATGCTCTGGAAGGAAGTCCAACTTCGCCAATACCATAAGTTTCAGGAAAATCATTTTGTATGGTGGTATAAAAATCGGTGTTAAGATATTCGCCATTTGGCACATCTAATTCTTTATCCTGACTGGCGTTGGTTGTAGCTTTGTCTTTTTCGGCTTTTATGGCATCTAAATAAATTTTTACCTGAGCCTGATTGATATTCAAAGGCAATAATCCTTTGTTATAATTGAAAACACTTTTAACACAAATAACGGGTTTTTGGTAAGGAGCAAGGCAGATAAGCCATTTGTTTTCCAAATCATCACCGCCGCAATTTCCCAAAGAAATATCCTTAATTAAAATTACATCCGGCACAGACATTATTATTCTCATAATATCTGAGAGACGCACTTCGTTTCTCAAATCGGCTGTAAGGAGTTCTTTTGTATCAATAAAACCGTTCTCTAAACTTGGACCGTCGAAGATTTCCAAAGTTGAATATCCTTTGTCAATCATTTGTTTTAGAGAATAAAAATTGACGGTTGTTGATAAGTAGCTTTCGAGAGCATTAATCACATTGGCATGAACAAGTTCTTCATCGGCTTCTGTATCAACTTCGATATCGGCACATATTTTTATAGGGTAGTCTACTACTTTTTTAATATCGACAAGATCTTCACAAAGATTTCTGTTTGCATGATACTGCTTTCTTATTTTTTCTTTAACGGCTTCTATTTCTGAAGGTTTTGAGCTTTCAAAATCTACATAAAGATCGTATAAACCGTTGATATCAAAAGATTTTCTTAAGTTTTCCGGCAGATTTTGATAATCCTTAATGTCATAAGAAAGCTGATTTTTTTTGCAGTCTACATACACTGTTTTTTCATGTTTGGCAAGCCAGCAGTTTCGAACGCCTTTTATGTCTATAAATAGTTTTCGGTAATCATTTTGTGTAACAGGACTTGATGACAATACTTCTGAGGCTTTAAAAAACTGTTTTGGAATGCCTTTATCGCTGTCATCAGATGCTAATATATTTTCTATCGGAAGATTGAGTCTCATGCCAAGATCAGAAATGGTGTAGCAAAGCATTTCCAGCATCGTAATTCCTGGATCGTGCTCGTTAAAATCAGTCCAGAATTTACTGCCAAAAGACTCGATATATTCGATTCCTTTTTTTCTTAGATAAAAGAAATCCAAATCGTCCTCTGATGCTGATTTTTTAGGAATGGTGATATGTTGGTCTAGTAGCGGCATTTTTCAGGTTCTTCTTGAGTTATTTTTTTGCAAGTGTCTATTTTGGTACTGATAATATGGTTTTTAACAGAAACTAAAATGTTTTTTGGACTTGATGGTGACAGTGTAGTTTGAAAATCTAAAAGAGCTGCATTGGCATCATTGTTTGCTGTATCGTCTAGTATTTTTGGATGTTCCTTATCTGTTTTTTTATCTATATAGATTGCCATTTCAAGCGTGGATAAGAAATCTACATAATATAAATTTTCAATGTATTCGATAACAATACTGCGCTGCAGTTCGACTCCAAATATGATTTGCTTAGACGTATCAAATGCCCAGGGCGATAAAAATTTTATAAGATCTTCGTTGAGCTGTTTTTTATAAAAATTCTCATCGTACTGCGGATAAAACTTTACATTCAGTTTTATGATCACTTTTTCATAATCGGGGTTAATTACTTTTGCAGATACTTGCATGGAGTTTTTAGAATTAATAAAATTCTCAATGCTGTTCAGCGCAGCGGTGCTTACTCTTGGTTCATAAATATCGAATACATTTTTATCTACAATGTCCGGAATTACAACCAGCGTAACTTTTCCCGGAGATAAAAACGAGGTTTCTGTACCCGAAATAAAAGTATGGTTAAGGCATTTTACTCTAAAAACATTTGGAAATTCCTGTAAAATAAGATGTTCGTAATCCCAAAGTGTTATTGCTCTGTTTTTGTGGCGCAAGCGCTCGCTTACACGCAGATAATAGGAGGGATCTGACTCTAATGGTTTTCCGTCAAACGAATTAAAAGGCTGTTCAACACTTTTAATCTGCGGTACTCTGGTAATTAATTTCGATATTGTTTTGGCAGGTAATGTGCTGTCTAAATGTGCTAAATTATTGTTGTTGTCAAAAAACTGGGCGGTAACAACCTGAGTTTTTACATCGATAACTTTGCACACTGCATCGTATTTTTTGTGCATTTTTGCTTTTACCCAAATGGTATTAGCCGGAAACAGCGTATTGTCATTTGTTGCCTGTTTTGGAATGCCAAATTTTACGATACCTGATTTTAAAAAGTTATCGATGCCATTTGCTAAAATATCCTTATCCAGGTTTTTCCAGTAATTATCGCATAATATGTACCATTCAACTTTTTGTTTTCCTGTAAAAGTGGGCACTTTGGTGTTTTCGCTTCCTTCTAATATTTGAAATAATAGTGAAATTTGCTGTAATGTTTCGGCATCCTGAAGTCCAATATAAAATTCGCCGCCATCACAATAATCCGGAACAAGGCAATTGGTAATTGGTGCAGCTTCTAAAATTTCTTTATTGATGGCTTGCTGTTTCAAATAAGAATGTTCTTCGCGCTGGCCAAAAGGAGCTTCATGAAACAATTTTATTCGGTTAGATTCGTAGGCAGAAACCTTAAAATCAATAGTTTCTTCAGCAGAATAATTCAGGCTTATGCTTTCTGCAACGGGTGTATAAGGTTCATTTGGAATTGGAGTTGACGGATCTTCCGCCACATTTAGTATGGCCAAAGTATAGATCTTCGGAAATAACGAATGTAAAAATGATTGATTTAAGGTCAATCGGATAGGACCGCTTTTGCCAAGCTCATAAGAGCCTTTTACATTTATTTTAGTTTCAAATACCTGATCCTTATCATCATCTACAAACAATTTGACCGCTTTATCTTGTTCGTCCCAAACTTCTTTGTTTAAAACAGATAATGTTGCTTTAAAATAGCCGTCTGTAACAATCGGGTCAGCTGTGTTTAGTGTTTTTGAAGCGTTAGCTGCGATTGCAGGTTCTGATTTTGGAGCGGTTCTTTTGGCAATTCCATCTTCAGGCTGGTTGATATTCATTCTCGCATTACTGGTTACTTGGGTGAATATCGCTGTATTGAAAATGTCTTTGCTGATAGTTTCAAGAAAACTTTTTTTGTAGGCAGCATAATGCTTTTCAAAAGACAGCGGCGTGTTTTTCCACTTTATGTTAATTTCTGCGTCTGTCCATTTTTTAGAAAAAATTTCAGGATAATTTATTATAAACGAACTGTTTTTTTCAGGCTGGGTTGTAAAAGGAAAAAAGGGTTTTGCTGCATTAAGCAGTCCGGTATCACTTTCTAATACTAGAGATTTTACATCTTTAACTTCAACTTTTGCCGTAATGCCGGTTATTGTTTTTGTAACTAAAGCTCTAAAAAGAGTATGTCCTTTTTGATCTTGCGTATTGATTAAAAACCGAATTACAGGCAGTTCTGTCGAGAAAAATTCGCCTAAAACTTTCTGATCGTAGTTCACAATTGCCGGATTGTCTTTTGAGATCTGAAAAACTAATCTTAATTGATTACCGCCAATGTTTGAAGATTGATTTACATTTTTAAAAGCAATCGCTGTGCTGAGTTTAAAATTTCCAATCCATCCTTTTTTTCCACTATACAAAATGCTGATGTTTTCCAAAAGATCAGCTGTGTTGAATGGATGATGAAAACTTAAATCTCCATCAAAAGTTATGGTAATGTCAATACTTCTGTCGCCTTCTTTTAGATTAAATAATTCTGAAGCTATTGCAAAACCTAACTTGGCATCGCTTAATTCCGGGTATTTCTTTTCCTCTGTAGTGTAGCCAAAAGGCAACCAATAGGGAGCATCTTCTTTTAAAGGTTCACCTTTTCCGTCAAGAGAATTGGCAATTTCGCTGTATTTTATTTCGCCTCGATCTACGTCATTATATACACTTTTTAAGTAGGCTATATTGGCTTTGTTGGCAATAAATTCTTCTGTGGTTTTGTATATTAATTTTTTACCGTCGGGATCTTTTCCTGCGTCAAGTTCTGTGTTAGCGGCAATTTTTTCTTCGGCAATTTTTTTTGCCAGTTCAAAAATAATATTGACTTTGTCTGCTTTTGCAGGCAGTTTTTCAATTTGAAGTATGTCTTTGTAGAAAAAATCTAAATGCTTTTTTGTGATGAGATTAAGTTTGTTTTGGGATAATTCCAATAATTTCAAAAAGCACACAAACAAGGTTAGGTGAGGAGTAAGGTCCTGATTAATATTGGCTGTCGATAATGTTTTGGTAATGCTTTCTTTTAAAACAGCATATTCCTTTTCGGTTCTTTTTGGGATGCCATCCGGAAGATTCTCTTTTGAAAACCCAAAATAGCTGAAAAATTCCTGCCAATTGCCTTCTGGCGTTTTATCATTATCGGTCTCGAAAAAGTTGACTTCTTTGGCAAAATTATATGCAAATAACAGCCAGTCTTCAATAGTAAAATCATGAAGTTTTAAGTTGCCCGGCTCTAGTGCGTCACTAAAGCGTTCTTCTTGGTTGACTCCATTTCTTTTAAAAATAACATTGTCTATTTGGCTGTTGGTACTCATTGCTTATAAACTTTAAATATTAGTGCCTTCTCCTTTGTAAAAGGGATAAACAAGATTGCTTCTTGAGTTTGTACTTCTTATTCTGTAATCGATTATGACTAATAATTCTCCTTCTAAGTCATCACTTTGTGAGATGTCGATTTTTTCAACATCAATTCTTGGTTCGTAATATAAAATCGCTGTTTTTATAAGTTCAGAAACATAGGTTTTGAGTGTTCTGTCTAATGTTTCAAAAAGCAGTTCATCCATATTACAGCCATATCTGGGCAGCATAATACGTTCACCGATTTTGGTAGAAAGCAATATCTCCAGACTGCTTTTAATATCTGCCTCGTCAGATGTCATTACGACCGCTTTGTTGTTCTTTTTGAACTCTGGCGGAAAACTCCATCCTGTACCTAAAAAAGCTTCTTTATTTTCCATGATTAACCTATTAAAACCGTTGGGCATCCCATTACAATTGTGCCGCCATGTGCGGTTGAATCTCCCATTCTGGCAGCTGGTTTTCCTCCAATCAGCACTGTACTAGAACCCGCAATGATACTATCCGGCGGACCTGTACAAACAATCATATCTCCCAAACAGGCTGCAGGCTGACCGCCTATTAAAACTGTAGGCGAACCCGGCGGTAAAATTGGTCCGCCAACATGAGGAACAGTTGCTGTTACCATTGGGCAGACATGCATATCGTTAATTCTTGCGGCCGGTAATCCCATAATTATAATTATTAAGTTAGCTGTAATTGTTTAACACATAGAAACATAGTTCTCCGCAACTTTAAAAAAGGCGTTTCACTAATTTAAATGCACATAGTGCATCCATGTGTGGAAACTGGGTTCTTTTACTTTCTTTTTTTGACATAAAAAACTATGTTTCTATGTGTTAAAAAGATTTTTTAAATTAAAAGGAATAGAAATAATTTAATTTATCTGTACAATACTGCCTTTTACAATCGCCACTGCTGCCGATGACATTTCTGCGCCGGCATTGCCTTCGGCTTTAAATTGGGCAGTTGCTTTTAGATTTACATTCATGCCTTCAATTTTTACATCGCCTGTTGCTTTTATTGAAATATCGCCCGCACTTTCCATTTTTATTCCTGCACTGTCAATTGTAATGATGTTCGAATTTTCGTCTTCAATAACTATTGAACCTTTGTCTTCGTCGAGTGTTATTTTTTTGCCTGCCGGAGTTTCAATGGCTATCGATTTTTTATCATCGTCAAAGAGTACTTTCATTTCGCTTCTTGTAAAAATCCCTTTTTGATGATTATCGTCGGCTGCTTTTAGAGGAGCGGGTTTTGCACTGCTGTGGAGCATTCCCAATACAATAGCATCATTTGGATCTTCGTTGATGAAACCAATAATTACTTCGTCTTCAATTTCCGGCCTGAAAAAAGTACCTCTGTTGTCACCCGCATCTAAGGCAGCTATTCTGCACCAAATGCCCTGTTCATCATTATTGATAATTGGGATTTTGACCAAAATTCTGTCTTCACCATCGGGATCGTCCTGAAGTTGGGTTACAATACCAATATGCAGTCCTTTTATGGATGGAATTATTCCTGAAGCCGATGGCGTATTGAGATCATACGTTTCAGAAAACCATTCGGGATTCAATCCAAACTGCACATTTACTGTCCAGTTTCCGTTTGCAATTTCATGGAAAACGCCCGTAATGTATGCTTTGCCGTTAAAGCGGTCTCCAACGCCTTCAAGCGTGATAATGGTATTGGGTTTTACAGCGGGAATGCCTTGAAATTTTACTCTTCCGCGAACTTTTGAAAGCTGTTGGAATAATAATTTTGCATCGGCCCAATCTTGCAATTCGGTATCGGTAACATGACCGCCGTGGCGCAATTCTAAATTTTCAAGCTTTACGATATCAGATAAATCCGAAGGAGATAAATTTCCGTTTAGACTTACGCTTGGATCTTTGGCTTCAATTTCTAATAATTCCTGATTGGATGCATTCCAGCTGTAAGATGAAACTTTAGCAAACTGATTTCTGGCATCGATTTCGGCATCAAAATCAAGCATACTCGAACCAAAAGCAACCGTTTCGACTGGTTCAGAAGTTAAATCTGGTTTTTTAATCGAAATTTTGCCATTTTCAACAAAACATAATTTTCCGTTTGCCTGCGCACGAGACACAATAAAATCCCAATCAGAAGTATTGTACTGCACTAACTCTTTGTGGCTATAATTAGTGCTTTCTACGTCTTTTTGCAATCCATAAGTGCCTATAATGTCTTCAAAAGCGTCACTGTCTTTTACATCATAAAAATATTTGCTTTTTCTGCCAATAGTCAGTTTTACCGCTTCGTCTTTGCATTCTACAATTAACAGGGAAGAATTGTCTTTTATTTTTATAGAATGTTTTACCACAATTCCTTTGTAAATCGTTTCTTCATCACTGTGATAGCCCGCTTTTATTTCTATTTTTTTCCCCGGAATGAGTAAATCTTCATTGCTCAATTTAAAATCTTGTGCAGATGCATCTCCATCGGTTAAAACAATCTGCGCCATAGGGATTCTGTTCACCTCATTATGAACAACAATGCTCATAACCTGATAAACACCAGATAGTTCATTTCCTTCAATGAGCAGTTTGTGCGTAACTAAATCTGCACTTTTACTGGTTTGTATGACGCCGCTATTGTTCATCTATTGTTGTTTTTGCAGTGGAGGAAAAAATATTTTCTGGCCGATTTTTAATTTTCTGAAATTGATAAGCTTATTGGCTTTTGCTACTTCGAGATAATATTTTGAATCGCCATAGATTTTAAAAGACATTAAAGGAAGCGTATCGCCCGCTTTTACAATTCTGGTATGCGTTAAATCTGGAGATTGATTGTTTTGCTGTTTTGCTCTTAATTCATCTTCAACAACACCTTTGAATTTTCCTTTTGCAATGGCTCTAATGGGCGTGCCATCTGGTCTGAAAAGTTTATACTCAATGGTCATTTCTGTGAGAGATCCTTTGAAAAGCAGACTTCCCCAGGCGATTTTTAAATAGTTTGGCTTATGTTCTGTGCCATTGTATTCTAAAATTACTTTTCTAAAATGCTCAATGTCTTCAATAACACCATTTTCTGTACTTTCCTTTCCGGCAATAACGCCTGTTCGGTCAAAAACAAAATCCAATTCTAGTTCTTCGGGAGCAATTGCAGTAAACCTTGGTGCAGGACTGCTCGTTCCGGCGGCCTGAGTTGTATCTTGCTCAATCTTGTAATGAAACGTATATTTTTCGGGATTCATCAAAGTAACAAACTCTTCAATATCCGAAACAGGATTGTTGAATTGCGGATCGCTGTACGCAATAATCTTCAGTTTTTTTAATTCACCAGTTGTCATATCAGCGTTCTTTTTTGCGTTCAATAATTTTCATTACTTGCTCGACACACTCAGCCACAGTATCTTTTTCATTGTTTGATGAAGGTGAAGCAGCTGGTTTTGCACCCGAATTTGAGCTTTCGTTCACGTTTATTTTAATGTGAAGCTCTTTGATTTCAATTGGCATGATAAAATTATTTTTTATGAAGGGTGAAATAATTATAAGCAAGCTCAAAGCTTTCAACAACAATTTTGCTTTCCAGAGCACTAAAATCTTCAACAGCCCATTTTACGGGATAAGCATGTACCACTTTCCAGTGCATTAAAGGTTCGTGATCCTGATTTAAGAGTTTTACAGTTAAATCGACGGGCTTAAACTCGAAATTTTCTAATGCTTTCCGGCACCATTCAATTACGTCAGAATCAATAAGAATTCCTCTTTTTAAAACCAAATTGGGATATTTGGTTTTTACAGGAAGTTTGTGTTTGAATCTGTTTTCTCCACCCTCGACAATTTCTTCCGTTTCAAGATCTACGGAGAGCCCTGATACGGATTGAAATTGATGGTCTTTTTCTTTTGTGCCCAGCTGATCAAATTCAACCAGAAAATGAAAACCTACGGGTGGATAATAGTTAGCCATGACTAATCATTTTGAATAGATAAACCTTCGTGAACCAATTCAATTGACTCGATGGCTACTTCGTTTCCATCGGCTTTTAAATCAGTTGACTGTACTTTTGTAGGCCATGCATTTTTTACTTTCCAGGTAATCACGGGTTCGTGTTCCTCGTTAAGCAGTTTGATGGTAATATCCCTTCTTTCGATGGTGTTTAGTTTAACGGTATTCCACCATGCATAATATTCATTATCGCTTTTAAAAGTGCCTCTTTTCATGGTAATGTTAGAGTACTTCTGCATGCCCGGCATTTTGATTTTGCTGTATTCCGGACTTGCACCCTGACGGTACTCAATAACTTCGGTTTCTACATCTAATCCGGAAACTTCTGTAAAACCTATTTTTGTTCCTCCCCAGTCAACTGAGAAATGAAACTTTGGTAACGGATAACTCATGATCTATATTTTTTAATGATGATTTAATTAAGATTCCTGCATTTTGTGAGAGAAACGAAGAATAATGAACTCAGCCGGACGAACTACTGCCAAACCAATTTCGATTATCATTTTACCGTCTAAAATATCCATAGCAGACATGGTTTGTCCCAATCCAATTCGTACATAAAAAGCTTGTTCTGGTTTGGCTCCTGCCAAAGCTCCGGCTCTCCATTGAAGAATTAAGAAATTCTCAATCATAGCTCTTACTCTTATCCAGGTATTGGCATCGTTTGGTTCAAAAACAAACTGTTCTGTTGCTTTTTTAATCGATTCTTCGGCCATATTAAAGAAGCGGCGAACGGGTACATAACGCCATTCACTATCATTACCGGCTAAGGTTCTTGACCCCCAAACCAAGGTTCCCTTGCCGGTAAATGTTCTGATAGCATTAATTGATTTACCTGCCACAGTATCAACATTTAAGTTGTCCTGAATGGTATTTGTTATTTTTACGGTTGGTTGTATTACATAGTTCAAACTTACATTTGCAGGTGCTTTCCATACGCCTCTGTCTCTGTCAACTCTGGCATAAACTCCTGCAATAGCAGAGCTTGGCGGAAGTGTAATTGGCAGATTGTAAATTTCAGTAAGTATCTTATTAAAAGTCGCATTGTCGATACTTTCTAAAGTGCTTAATTTTCTTCCGTTTAATTCTCCGTTATTGACATCTTTTCCGCTTACAGATTTAATTGCATCTAATAACGTAAGCAGATTTGCTTTAATGCCAGAAAGATTATTTGCAATTAACGTAATATCGTTTTGAGTGTTTAAATCAGTGTAGTCAACCAATTTTTTTAATTCTTTATCAAAACTTACAGTATCAGTTGATATAATTTTAAGCAGTTTTGCTGCTGCATTCTCGTCCTGTATTTTTTTCTTTAATGTTTTCAGGTTTTTATATACAGAGTCAATTTTATTTGAACCAGAAAAGTTTGCATTAAATGCAGTCAAAGCACCTGTAATGTTATTTGCAATAACCGCATCTTCATCAGATATTGTGCTGATTGCAGCATTTGCTTCGTCGTTCAGTGAGTTTCTTAAAAGAGATAAACTTTCTAGAGAAGTAAGCAGATCATTCAGTTTGGTCATGAAAGCCGTTTTTTTAGCAGGATCGCTTACGAAAGTTCCGCCAAGATCAAAACCCGTAGCGTCATTACTGTACATCTGTAAAAACAAATCGCTTATTTGACCAGAAATATTAAATGGAGCAACAGCAGTAACGTCTACCAATTTTGCTACAGTCGCGTCAATTCCTGTAGTTGCATTTTCGATAGGAACTAATCCTGCTGCAATTTGATCATAAGCTTTTGCTGTGTAAGAGTAATGTTTTAAAATAATTTTACTGCTGTCAAAAGCATAATCCAGAATGGTTTCCAGATGAGGATAATAAACAGCTCCGTATTTAATAGTGTCTTTTTCAGAACTGATTTTATTTCTCAAATCATCTATATTAGGATCTGTCGGGCTTGATTCATCGTAACTTAAAGTATCAATTAAAGTAAATCTGTCCTGAAGATTCTGGCACTGCATTAAGGCACTGTTGTATAATCCGTAGAAATCAGTTATTGTTATGCCGCTTACTTGTGTTGCGTCTGGAAATACAATCAGCGTTGGTTCGTCTACCTTTTCTAATTCTGCTAATCCGTCGTTTAATGCAGCGCTGTTGTTGATTGCTGCAACCGGAGTGTCTGTATCATCTAAATCATTTCCATAACGCCCAACCGAAATAATGTAGCAGGGACCGCCGCCATTTGCAAAGAACAGCTGCAAAGAATAATACATTAAAAAAGGCTGTTTTGCAGTGGGCTGATCGACAACAATAGATCTTGTGTCGCCATTATCGCCTGAAACATCATTAATGGTAACACTAATTGTTGTTTCTGGTTTTGCAAAGCCAAAAAAGCGTTCGTATTCTAAAAGAGATGTTATTCTTGTTGGTGTTAATTTCAAATCTCCATTAATCTTGTTCGTGGCTTTTTCTGTATAGCCGATAAAACAGGGAATCGCTGTCTCTACCTGAGCAACAGAAGGGGGAAACTTTACGATTTCCTCAACATATACTCCAGGCGTTTTGTAAGTTGTTGCCATAATTGATTTGTTTTTTAATTATTAAATAAATATTTCCGAATAGTAATCACTATTGATTTTTGTTATTGATTTTACAGATGGATTTGGATACTGGCTTTCTGCCGGCTGTGCAGGCGTAAAATCGGTAAGCGGGTCAATTTCTACAAAACCGGAACGTGTTAATGGTTTTGCGGCGTTGGTTTTAATTTCGGTTCCTGCTTTACGGTTAATGTATTTCCAAAGCGTTTTCCGATTATCAAAATGAATTTTAAAATTCGGGCTTAGCATTTTGCCCAAATTATTTACAATGTTTCTGGAGCTGTTGTCGCCCTTTGCGGTTAGTGAAATAATGCCAAATACATTTTGCTGTTCTGACGGTTCCAGTGCTGAAACTAAATGAGCAGTAGTTTCTTCAGATACTAAATATGCATTTGAAATAAGTTTGTTGTCACTTATTTTTGGAATATATTCAAACGAAACGGGTTCAGTTAATGGTTTTACATTACTGAAATGATATGCCTGAGTAAGAGCAAAATCAAGATTAGTATAATTTTCAAATTGATAATCATTAATTTTAATTAAAAACGTAAGGTTCAGATTTGCAGGGATTTTTATAAATGGTTCAAATTCATCTTTTACTTTAGTATATATTCTAAAACCTGTTTTGGTTTTTTTGAATGTCATTTTATAGTTTTTGAGTACAATATTGGTTTCTAAAGTGGGTGTTAGTACCAGAAATGCATCTGTAGTAAACTGCTGGAGCATTTTTTGTTTATCAGCATTTGTCATACTGGCAAAAGTTTCTTCTCCGTTATTGAGAAAATAATTATGAAGAAACGTTACTTCAAACAACAATCCGTATGTGGCAGCAAAACTCATTGTTGATCTTTCTTTTTAGTTATACCAGTAAATTCGCCAATAAGCTGTCCTTCAGCCTGTACAATATTGCGTTCAATTTGTATCAGACTTACTTTATATAAAGCCGATGGAAGCTGTTTGCCGCCCAATGTTCCCCAGATATAATTTAGTTCCTCAAAAGTGGGAGTGTAGAGCTCAACCGTAAATCTAAAATTGTCTACATTGCTCATTGCGCTGCTATTTCGGTTATAAATGGTATTGGCTTGTGTAAAAAGTTTTTTCCCCTGAAAAAATTCTATGATTTTTGAAATATCATTAAGAGAATTGATATACTTATCTCTGTTAGCGCTAAACAGCAAATACAGGTTTAAATTGATGATGCTGTTTCTGTATATTGTTTTTGTATTTTCAACCGTATGATTTGGAAAGTTTTTTAAAGCAGCTTCTTCGTGAATATTGATTAATGTAAGTGCTACGCCATCTTTTAAAGGATCGTCTATATCATTACTTTGCGATTCTAAAAAAGCGATATTTTCTGGTACAACAGTTTTCTCTAACCCAATTTCTTCGAGATAGTTATTTACCTGTTCTGCAATTATTTGTATTACTTCAAAAATCATCTTTTGATAAAATTGTATAAGTATTAAATGAAATAGTAATGATTCATGGCGCAGATTGTAATTAGAATGGGGCTTCTGACTGTGCTTTTAAGATTTGACTAAATTAGATAAATGCAGAGGTACCAGAAAAGGGGAAAATTCCCCTTTTTTGATTTATTTAACATATTGGTTTTTAGTAAGTTGTGTTTTGTTTTTCCATCCTTTTAAAATCAGCGTGCAGCAAGCCGGGAGTTTGGTTTTTTAAAGCTTAAAATATTTATATTTGATTCTGACAGATGAGACAGAAAGAAGTTTGTACGATTCCTTTTTTAACTTATCTTCGCTGTTTATACATTTTTTGAATACATTTAAATACCTTAAAATCTAATCTGTGAAAAAAAATCATGATGCCGTAGAAGAAAATCAGCTTAAACGCGGGCTGACTAACCGACACATTCAGTTAATTGCCTTAGGCGGATCTATAGGAACAGGTCTTTTCCTGGGCATTGGTCCGGCGGCCGTATTGGCAGGACCTTCGGTTATTTTAGGATATGCTATTGCCGGAATTATCGCTTTCTTTATTATGAGACAGCTTGGCGAAATGGTTGTCGAAGAACCTGTATCTGGAAGTTTCAGTTATTTTGCCTATAAATACTGCGGTTCTTTTGCGGGTTTTGCATCGGGTTGGAATTATTGGATTTTGTATATTCTCGTTAGTATGGCCGAACTTACAGCCATTGGTGTTTATGTACAGTTTTGGTGGCCCGAAATTCCGCTTTGGGCATCCAGTTTGTTTTTCTTTCTGGTTATTAATGCTTTAAATTTTGCTTCTGTAAAAGTGTACGGAGAAACAGAATTTTGGTTCTCTATTATAAAAGTTGCCGCCATTATTGCCATGATTCTTTTTGGTACATATTTATTAATAAGCGGTACAGGAGGAGAACACGCCAGTATTCATAATTTGTATAACGATGGAGGTTTTTTTCCAAAAGGTGTTTTTGAAAAAACGGCAGCAGGAGATTTTCAGGGATTATTGTCGGCGATGGCTTTGATTATGTTTTCTTTTGGCGGTTTAGAACTTATTGGAATTACTGCTGCCGAAGCAGAAAATCCAGAAAAAAACATTCCTAAAGCAACCAATCAGGTTATTTATAGAATTCTTATATTTTATGTTGGCGCATTGGTCATTTTATTTGCTTTGTCGCCGTGGAGACAAATTACAACAGACAGCAGTCCGTTTGTAATGGTTTTTCAAAACTTAAACGGAATGGAATTTGAGCTTTTTGGAAATAAAATATTTTTTACAAGCCTTATCGCAAATGTCCTTAACTTAATTGTATTAACTGCCGCTTTATCTGTATACAACAGCAGTGTGTACAGCAACTCCAGAATGTTATTTGGTTTGGCAGATCAGGGCAGTGCGCCTAAGTTTTTAAAGAAACTGAACAAACAATCAGTGCCGGTTAATGCTATTTTAGTTTCATCCTGTTTTGCCGCTGTTTGTATTTTAATAAATAAAGTAATTCCAGAAGAAGCTTTTAGTATTTTAATGTCTTTAGTAGTGTCATGCTTGGTTATTAACTGGGTTATGATTTCGTATACGCACTTGCAGTTTAGACGTGCGAAAGACAAGGAAAACACAAAAACAAAATTTGCTTCTATATTTTATCCGGTAAGCAACTATATCTGTTTCATATTTTTATTGGGAATTTTATCCATCATGTGGATGACGAATATGAAGATATCTGTAGAATTAATTCCTATTTGGCTGTTGATTCTTTTTGTTTTTTATAAGGTTTTTAAAAAGAAGGAATAGATAATTTGAATTAAGATGAGAAATGAAAAAAAGATATATATAGCCTTAATAATTTTGACTCTTTTATTTTCAGTCAATTATTATTGGCAAAATAGATATGTAAAACTTCGTCCAGTAGTTCCAAATGAAGTTTTACATCGTCCTGTTTTTTTTTCAAACTTATTTCACAATCAATTGTTTAGAATTGCAAATCCTAATGAAGTTTCTCAAAATTATTATAATAATATAAGATATGTTTTAGATCGTTCAGGACAAAAGTATATTATAAAAAGCGGAGATATCTACATTAAGTACAAATACATGAACGACATGGAACTTATTTGGAATTACACCAAAAGAGCAACTGATCCTGCTTGGTTTAAATTAAAAAGAGAAATGGATAGTATTAACGGAGATACAAAAAATAAAGAGGAATTAGATAGAATTATTAATGAGTTTGAAAAGTAGTTTTGTTAAAACCGTTGTATCATAAATAATATAGATTTTATACATGCTCATAAACGATTTCCGAGATGATACAGTATATAATTATATAAAATGTAATTTATCAAATTCTTCGATTGTTTTATAGTCTAAATATGAATGCCTTCTTTTTTTATTATACCAATTTTCAATGTATTCTTTTAATTCCTCTCTCATCTGTTTTCTCGGCAGAAGTTTATTTCCATTAATTAATTCCATTTTTAAAGATTTGAAAAAACTTTCGGAAACAGCATTGTCATTGTGATTTTGTCTACGATTCATGCTACGACGTATACACTTATAAGAATCCAGTTTTTTAGTGAAAAGCTTATTAGCATATTGAGTACCCCTATCAGAATGAAATATTAAATCTGAACTGAGTTTCCTGTTCCTGACTGCCATTTCCCACGCTGACAGAGTAGTTTTTTTAGTACTCATAGTATCACTTAAACTCCAGCCTATGATTTTTCTATCAAATAAATCCATAATTATAGTGAGATATAGAAAGCCTCGCATAGTTTGTATATATGTAATGTCCGAAACCCAAACTTGGGAAGGGTTAGTAACTTTAAACTCTCTATTTAAAACATTTGGAGACACATAGTGATTATGAATTGAATCTGTAGTTGCTTTGTACTTTCTTTTAGCTTTTCTATGAAGCCCAAGAGCTCTCATGTAAGATGCTACATGTGAGTCTGTAATTTTAAATCCTCTTTTTTCAAGTTCTTTAGCAATTTTTGTACAACCACATATTTGTTTAAATTCATAAAATATTGATATGATTTCATCTTTCAATATATTTATTCGAATTTCAGTATTCGAAAGTTCTTGTTTTTTTCTTCTATAATAAGTGGTTCTAGAAACTCCTAGTGCATCACACATTTTTAAGATTGAAAATTTATGTTTGTTATTCTCAATAAACTCTTTAGTCATTATTTTTCCTTGTGCAACATGTTTATTGCCTCTTTTTAAAATTTCAAGTGTAAGTTCTGAGTTTTTAACTTTCTTTTCTAGGTTTGCAATTGTACTTTGTTCAGGAGTTAATTTTAAGTAGCCTGTTCCGCAAAAACTTCCTGCTCCAAATTTTTCATAGTCTTGTCGCCATCGATACAAACAACTTGCAGTTATTCCTAACTCCCTTTCAATACTCGCAATTTGTCCCTTACCTCTCTTATAGCTTAATTTGACTGCATTCAATTTGAACGTACGATCGTAGTTTTTCATAACAGTAAGTTTATATTAATTTGTGCTTAAAAACTTTTGATGTTTGTTCAAGATATACAGGTATTTTTTCTTCCATTTTTTTTACAGGAAGTTGATTTAAAGTAGCTAGTTTAGATTTAAGGGCGATAAAAAATTTTTTGGGCACAATATTATCTAAATGATTCTCTTTCCTGCTCATACTTTGTTTAATATGTTTATATGAGTGCAATTTACGACTAAACAACTTATTAGCGTATTGAGGTGATCTATCAGAATGAAATATTAATCCTTTCTTAGGTTTACGATTTAGAACTGCCATTTCCCAGGCTGGTATTATGGTTTCTTCTATTGTTAATCGATCACTTAGACAATATCCAATAATTTTTCTGTCAAATAAATCCATAATAATTGTTAGAAAAATAAGCCTACTTTCTATTTCGATACTTGTAATACCCGATACCCAAACCTTAGAGGGTTTATCAGTTTTGAATTGTCTATTTAGTAAATTAGGAAAAATGCACGGGTTATGTTGAATAAAAGGCGAAGCAGATTTACTTTTATGACTACTATTTAGTTTACTGACAAGACCTAGTTTTTTCATATAGCCATTAACTGTACAAGGTTTTAATTTAAAACCACGGCTTTGCAATTCTGCGGAAATCCTATAATTACCATATCTCTCTTTATTTTCATAAAATATAGAAATAATTTCTTTGTCTATTAAATTTGTTTGAAGTTGTCTTGGAGAAAGTATTTTATCTCTCCATCGATAATATGCCGTTTCTCTTATACCTAAAACTTCACACATACCACAAACTGAATATTTATCTAAATTGTTTTCAATAAAATAAAAAATCATTGGTTTTCCTTGCAAAATATATTTCCTTGCACTCTTAAAAATTTCAACTTGACGTTCCACTTTTTGTAGCCTTTTTGTGAGTGTGATTTTAAGTATAGCAAGCCGTTTTTGTTCGGGGTTTCTAAATTGTCCTACCCCACAAAAACTTTCCGCTTCATATTTTTGAAGTTCAGCTTCCCATCTATAGATGTTGGTAGTCGCAATACCAAGTTCTTTTGCTGCTTTAAAACGATTTTTTTCAAGTGCTAATTTGACTGCATTTACTTTGAAATCACGATCGTAGATTTTATTCTTCTCCATTTCCTAAATTTTAGGTTGCATAAGTGAATTTAAGAAATATTGAAGTAGATATATAAAATAATAAAAGATAATGATCTACTTAGCATGTCATTATCTTTTATTAAAAATCTAGGTTATGTAGAGAAATTAAAGTGGTAACTTTGTTATATTATTATTTATTGAAAATAGTTACTTCCCAATCAATTTCTCCAATCTCACCATCATTTCCTCTTTCTCTTTCAACATTCTTTCATACAAAGCAATTTTTTCATCATGAAGTTGAATCAATTTTTCAATTGGATGAATATTAATTGTTCCGTAATTAAATGAATTAGCGAAAGCGTGTTCTCCAAAAGTATTAGAAATAATATTAATCGCTTGTTCTTCATCAAAATTCTGAAAAGCTTCAACAGGAATTTTTAATACAGCTGAGATTTGTTTCAAGAGGTTTTCTTCGATTACATCTTTTTGCTCCAGCATCGAAATTTTCTTTTGGTTCCAGTCTTCACCCAGATCATAAGCCAAAGCTTCCTGCTTGATGTTAAGCATTTCTCTAAAACGTTTGACGTTTCTTCCCTGATGTATTTTCTGTTCCATAACGAATATTGATTTTTCTGAAGATTCAAAGATAAAGCCATTTGGCTAAAAATCATGAGTTTCAAAGATAAAAAATTATTTCAAAAAGAGATTTTTTTGTAAGAATATTATATCTGTATTTCGAATAAGTTATCCTTTTAAAAGCACATTACTTTGCCGGTAAATTTTAAATGTTCTGACTATGAAAAAGGATAAAATACTATTAAAAGCCTGCTCTTGGGCAGGATATGTAACAGGAAATGCTTTTAAGGCAATTGATGTTTTTTTTGATTTTGCACATCTGGATTATTACAAACAAAATTTAAGTGAAGCCGTAATTTTGAGTTATAAAAAAAATATCTATAAAGAGAACAATCCTTCTGATGCTTTTGTTTTTTATACGGCTTTAAACTTTTTTTCTAAAGTTTGTTATTGTCTGCAAGGCAAAAGCAAAAAATGGAAACTAAAAGAATCCCTGCGCAGCGAAAAGGTTTTTCATCTTTCATCTCTCACAAAAGAAGAATTCGAGAATCCTTTTATAGTATTTAAAAAAGCATTTGATGAAATTACACTCGAAAAGTTTGAATTTTTTCTAAGTCAAATTCTGGAACATTCATTGTCTCCTTTTGCCGGAGATCCAGAATCAGACATGGCGACACCTTATATTCATTTTATCAAAATGCTCGATGCAGCAGAATTAATACGAGAAAGAGGAGTTGAAAAAATCAAAAAAACGGTTGAGATTGATTTAGAATTTAGGACTTAAAAAACTTTGTTGCAAGTTATAATCTGCAACATCATTAAAAAGTTTTGTAATACGCAGGTTTGTAAATTAGTGGGTATCACTAAAACTAGAAATATGAAGTCTTTTATTAGTCCAAAACTGCTGTTAATTTTAGCTGTATTTCTTTTCAGCTGCAATCAATCTCAAAAAACAGATTCTGTTACAGAAAAAACAGATTCTGGAGAACTAGACCGAACCATACTGCCAATTCCAGAACCTCCATTTGGTGGAAAAATTGGAGAAACGTACAAAGATTCAAAAGAAGAATGGCCAAAACTCGTTACGCCTCCGCAGGGAGCGCCAAACGTAATTATTATTCTTTTAGACGATGTTGGTTTTGGGCAGGTAAGTACATTTGGAGGGCCAGTTCCTACACCAGAATTAGATAAACTGGCAGCAAACGGTTTAAAATACAATCGATTTCATACTACTGCAATCTGCGGGCCTTCGCGAGCGGCATTATTGACAGGAAGAAATCATCATAATGCAGGTTCTGGTTTCTTAGCCGAATGGGCAACAGGATATCCGAGTTACAATTGTATGATTCCAAAAACGACGGCAACTTCTGGAAGAATTTTAAAAGGAAACGGATACAGTACAAGCTGGTTTGGAAAAAATCACAATACACCAGATTGGGAAACTTCTGTTACTGGTCCTTTTGACCGCTGGCCTACGGGTTTAGGGTTTGATTACTTTTATGGATTTAATGCTGGAGAAACACATCAGTATTATCCGGTTCTTTTTGAAAATACAAAAGCGGTAGAGCCAGACAAATCTCCGGAACAAGGTTATCATTTCATGACTGATATGACAGATAGAGCCATTAACTGGCTGGAATACAGTAAATCGGTTGCGCCTCAAAAACCGGTTATGCTGTATTTTGCTCCCGGAGCTGCGCACGCACCGCATCATGCACCAAAAGAATGGAGAGATAAATTTAAAGGACAGTTTGATAAAGGCTGGGATGTTGTGAGACAGGAAACCTATGAACGTCAACTGAAAATGGGAATTATTCCGCCCGGAACTAAACTAACTCCAAGACCAGACTGGGTTACACCATGGGATAAACTTTCGGCAGATCAGAAAAAACTGTTTGCGCGTTTGATGGAAAACTATGCAGGATATCTTTCGTTTGCTGATCATGAAACAGGACGTCTTTTAGAGGCAATAAGCAAACTTCCGGATGCCGATAATACGTTGATATTTTATATTGTGGGAGATAACGGTGCAAGTTCTGAAGGAGGAATGGAAGGAACAGTTAATGAAATAAAAGCATTAAGCGGTATTTCAACTCCTTTGGCAGACAACTTAAAACATCTTGACGAAATTGGAGGCCCTAATACCGAGCCACATTATCCTGTGGGCTGGGCTTGGGCAGGAAATGCTCCTTTTCAATGGGTAAAACAAGTAGCGTCTCACTTTGGCGGAAGCCGAAATCCAATGGTAGTAAGCTGGCCAAAAGTAATTAAAGATAAAGGCGGTATGCGCAGTCAGTTTGTGCATTTGATAGATGTGCTTCCTACGATTTTAGATGCTTCTCATTTACCATCGCCAAAAAGCGTTGATGGTGTTGAACAGAAACCTATGGACGGGGTTTCGTTCTTGTCGACTTTTGCAGATAAAAACGCTAAACCTGTTAGAACGAGACAATATTTTGAAATTTTCAGTAACCGGGCTATATATGATAATGGATGGGTAGCGGCAACACAGCATACTTTTCCGTGGAGACAGGATTTTGCACCCGGAAATTGGGATAAAGACAAATGGGAACTTTATAATATTGATGAAGATTACAGCGAATCGGTTGATTTGGCTAAAAAATATCCCGAAAAGCTGAAAGAATTGAAAGCAATTTTTGATGAAGAAGCTAAGAAATACAATGTTTATCCGCTGGATGACAGAGGTACAGGAAGATTAATTTCGCCAAAACCTACGCCGTCAGATCCTAAACGCAAACACTTTGCGTTCTACGCAGGCGCAACCAGACTGGCAGAAACAGCTTCTCCAAATACCAAAAATAAATCGCACAGCATTACAGCCGAAATTGAGCTGAAATCTAAATCAGACAGCGGTATTATTGTGGCTTCTGGCGGAAGTTCTGCGGGATTTGCTTTGTATGTTCAGAACGGAAAACTGGTTTATCATTACAATTATTTTGATGATGCCCGTTACGTCATTACTTCTAAAGAAGCACTTCCGGTTGGAAAAAGCACCGTACGATTTGATTTTGCTTACGATGGCGGCGGAACAGGAAAAGGCGGAACCGGAAAACTGTATATCAATGATAAATTAGTCGGTGAAGGCCGAATTGATAAAACTGTCGCAGCGCGTTTCGGAATTGATACTTTCGGAATTGGTGAAGATTCAGGATCGCCAGTTGCAAAATCATATAAAGCACCATTTAAGTTTACGGGAATTATTGATAAGGTCGAGATTGACTTGAAATAATTGTGAATTGTGAATTAAAAATTTTAGCATAAATCAAAGAATTATGAGAAAGTACATTGTTTTATTAGCTTTAGCTTTAGTTGCTGAAATGAGCGCACAGCAAAACTATTTTAACCCAACGGTTAAAGTAAAAGACTATTTAGAGCCTGCAATTCCGCATCCAGATCAGGATAAAGAGATGAAGGATAAATTGAGCAAATTAAAGAAGAAACCGAATATCTTGATTATTCTTATTGATGATATGGGTTACGGAGATATTGGTGTTTATGGCGGAGGCGTCGCGATTGGCGCACCAACACCAAACATGGATAAACTGGCTCATGAAGGTTTACAGCTTACTTCAACCTATGCACAGCCAACTTGTACACCAAGCCGTGCGGCAATTATGACGGGAAGAATTCCGGCAAGATCAGGGCTGACAAGACCAACACTTACAGGTGAAAATCCGAAAGTAAATCCGTGGGCTTCAGAAAATACAACGGCTAAAATACTTTCTCAAAACGGTTATAAATCGGCTATTTCGGGTAAATGGCATTTGGGCGAAAGCAAAGGAAGTCTGCCAAACGAAGTTGGTTATGATGAATGGCTGGGATTTGGTTCTGTTCAGTCAGAATATGCACAGCTTGTTAATGAATGGATTTATCCTGATTTAATTAATAAACCAGATCGATTGGCTGCAGTGAAAAAAATGGTAGACCAAAATATCTTAACTGGTGTAAAGGGAGGAGAAAACAAGGTTGTGCAGCCAATATCAAATATTGAAGAACTTTCTAAAGTCGATCAGGTTTTTGCAAAATACAGCGAAGATTTCATCAAACGTTCGGTAAAAGAAAATAAGCCGTTCTATTTAATTCATTCTTTTTCTAAAGTACATAACGATAACTATGTATCTGAAGGTTATAAAGGAAAAAGCCCTGCAGCAATTCCGTATAAAGACGCTATTGTTGAAGTTGATGACATTGTGGGAAGATTAATGAAACTTTTGCAAGACTTAAAAATTGACGACAATACCTTAGTATTTCTTACTTCTGACAACGGTCCAAATGAAGATGTTTGGCCAGATGGCGGTTATACACCATTTAGAGGAGGAAAAGGCACAACTTGGGAAGGTGGAGTTAGAGTTCCGGGAATTGCTTACTGGAAAGGCATGATTGCTCCGGGACGTATAAGCGATGGTTTATTTGATATTTGCGATATGTTTAATACTTCTCTTTCGGCAGCAGGAGTTTTAGATAAAATTCCTTCAAGTAATTATATTGATGGAGTAGACCAGTTATCGTTTTTCTTGTCAGACAAAGGAGTGTCAAATCGAAATGCCGTTTTTATGTATTCAGAAACCAAATTTATGGCTATCCGCTGGCAGGAATACAAAGTACACATGAATGTTTTTAATACTTCGGCGACAAGAAGAAACCTGGACCAGTCGACTATTCAAAGTATTGGGATGAGTCCGTGGGTGTACAATATTTATGCTGACCCAAAAGAACAATTGAGTCAGGGACATCGTTATTTTGAGTGGGGAATTCCTGGTGTAATGGGACTTATTGCAGCTCACTTAGCTACTTATCAAAAATATCCAATGAAAGATATTGGTTTGAAAAAACCGGGTGCTGAGTAATGATTTATAAAATTATTTAGTAAGTATGAAAACAGAAAACTCCTTTTTTATACAGGGCAGTTTTCTGTTTTTATTTTTAATGGCTATCTCTTTTAGTTATAAATATGTTGCAAATTATAACTTGTAACAAGTTTGATAAGGTGTATTTTTTTCAATTCCGTTTATCGATAATTTAGTAAAAAGTGGATTAATCAATAATCGTTTTTAATACTACAGCACCTCCATATTAACGATAAACAAAAAAATCTGCAGCAAGTGCAGATTTTTTTATTTAATACTACAGCTGTTATTCTGCAGCTACAATATTTACGGTGTTTAATGCGACATCATTTAGTAAACAGTCTGCTTCTTTTTCTTCAGCAAGTGTTTGAGTGAGCAATTTTGCAGCATCGTTTTCTCCCAGCGTTTTTGCAAATGCTACAAGCGTTCCATAGGTTGCAATTTCATAATGCTCGATTTTTTGTGAAGCCGCAATAATTCCTGCATCACGAACTGCTCCTGGCTGTGTTTCTTCCAGAATACTGTCACCTTCTTTAAGTAATCCTGCCATTGCTTCGCATTTTTTTCCTTCTGCTTTTTCACCAAGCAGTTCAAAAACTTTTTCAAGTCTTTTTACCTGATTTTGTGTTACGGCATGATGTTCTTTGATAGCAGAAGCAAGAGCTGCATCTGTAGCATTGTTCTGCATTTTTGGCAGCGCGCCAACCAGAGCATTTTCTGCCCAATAGATATCTTTAAGGCTGTCAACAAATAAAGCTTTTAATTCTGTGGCAGCATCGGCTGCAGGCTGTACAATTCCATCGTTAGGAGTTTTGTCTGCAGGTTTTGTATTATTTGGTTTTTCTGAATTTTTCATAGTTCTTTAATTTAGTTTTAATTGTACAGATTTGGTTCGCGTTCCCAAAATCTATGTTTTCCCATTGCTTGTATAAAATCTTTCGCAAATTTTTCACTTGCAGCTTCTTTAGTAACAATAAGCCCCTCATCATCATTTGTGATTTTAGATGCGAAATTTGCGGCACTTAATATAGAAACAGCTCTTCCATCGGCTCCAATTACTTTGCAGTGTTTGTAAGCATCACTTAAAAATTCATTTACTTCATCGCTTTCTGCCAGAACAGTCAAGCCAACTCCATCTGGTATATAAACAGCATCAAACAATACAGATGATGCAGTAAGAAAGCTGAAATCTGCATGGATTTCCCCATCAGTATCCGAAATTACAGCTCCTAGATGCGGTGCCACAATACAGCCTTTTGCATCTTCCTGAAGCAATGCTTTTTTCATGTTAGATACTGCAGCTTCAGAAACTCCGTCGGCACAAATAATAGCGACTTTTCTTGATGCAATCGTTGGCGAATTAACTGGGTTTTTCAGCATGCTTAATGCATCAGATGATTTTACAGACTGCTCCACTGTGGTTGATTCCTGTTTTCCGTTTTCATTTTCAGGAGATACACCATGATTCAGCGGTTTTTCTAAAACAGGAGGAACCGTTGCCCCAAGTCCAATGGCTACTTTTTCGGCCAGTTCTTGGTCCACTTGTGATAAAAGTCCAAGCATTCTCAGTCTTATAGCTGTGGTTTCGACTTTTCCGAGTTCAAAACGAAGTGCTTTAACAATATGGCTTTTTTCTGCGGGGGTCTGACTGTTGAAGAATAATTTTGCCTGTCCGAAGTGATCATTAAAACTTTCACTTCTTTCTCTTATTTTATGCGCATCGATGCGTTCATTAAAACTGGCAAATCCTCCTTCTGCAATTTTTGCCTGATACGGACAGCCTCCTCCAAGAGAATTAGGATGATAACTGACACGTCCGGTATTAATTTCCTGACGCATATGTCCGTCACGTTGATTATTATGTACAGGCGCTACGCTGCGGTTAATAGGGATTTCATGAAAATTAGGACTTCCTAATCTTGAAAGCTGTGTATCTGTATACGAAAACAGACGTCCTTGTAATAAAGGATCATTTGTAAAATCGATTCCAGGCACTACATGTCCGGGATGAAAAGCAATTTGTTCTGTTTCTGCAAAAAAGTTGTCGGGGTTTTTGTTCAAAACCATTCTTCCTATAATTGTTACAGGCACCAGTTCTTCCGGTACCAGTTTGGTAGGATCCAGCAGATCAAATTCATATTTATTTTCGTCTTCTGATGGAATGATCTGAACACCTAAGTCCCATTCCGGAAAGTTTCCTGCTTCGATTGCTTCCCAAAGATCCTGTCTGTGAAAGTCGGGATTTTTTCCTGAAATTTTCTGTGCTTCATCCCAGGCAACTGCATGAGTTCCTAATTTAGGTTTCCAGTGAAATTTTACAAACACAGATTCGCCGGCTTCGTTGATTAATCTAAAAGTATGCACTCCAAAACCTTCCATCATACGGTAGCTTCTTGGAATAGCACGGTCAGACATCGCCCACATTATCATGTGCATGGATTCTGGCATTAGTGATATAAAATCCCAGAAAGTATCATGTGCAGAAGCGGCCTGCGGAATTTCGTTGTGTGGTTCTGGTTTTACCGCATGAATAAGGTCTGGAAATTTTGATGCATCCTGAATAAAGAATACAGGCACATTATTTCCAACAAGATCATAAATGCCTTCCTGCGTGTAAAATTTAACCGAAAATCCGCGCACATCACGTGCCAGATCTGTAGAACCACGAGATCCTGCAACTGTAGAGAATCTTGTAAAAACAGGCGTTTTAAGTCCTTTTTCCTGAAGAAAACCTGCTTTGGTCAGTTCCGGTATTGGATTAGTGACTTCAAAGAAGCCATGTGCACCAGATCCCCTCGCGTGTACGATTCTTTCAGGAATTCTTTCGTGGTCAAAATGTGTGATTTTTTCTCTAAGAATAAAATCTTCCAGTAAGGAAGGACCTCTTTCTCCTGCTTTAAGAGAATTATTGTCGTCGTTAATCTTGACACCCTGATCGGTGGTCAGAAACTTATTCGTGCCGTCTGATTTGTTGATCAGCAGATCTCGCTGCTTTTCATCCTGAAAATTTTTCATATGAGGTAATGTTATTAGTTAAAAATAGAACCTGAAAAGAAGTGTAGAAATGCAGCTTAATAAACTGTAAATCATTTTTCAGGCAATCAAATTTACCTCTACTATAATAGATTCAGTTATAGAATTACAATCTCATTTTACAGAATTAACGATTTTAAGTTATTGATATACAATTGTTTGTTTTTGTTTTGAAAAGTGTAATAATATAATAAAGCAGCACAATGATATAAAGTATTTCAATAAAGCTTGTATACCTTTAATTTCAAATTGGATATAAATAATACTATTTTTAAAATTAAATGATATGTTTAAAAAAGGCGAGAAAGTGCAGCAGGAATTTGGCGCACAGGTAATGAAAGTTATTGGTTTTGAACCGGACTTGATAGAGAATGTTGTCACAGAATGGGAGGATGAAGAAGGGACAATTGTAAAAGGAAAATTTATGGAATCTCAGTTGCAGCCTGCGGAAGATGAAAATCAGTAGTATGCAATTTTTTACACCTAAAATCATGAAAAAATTTTTACGCAATAATGGGCTTTCAATTTGTTTTTTGCTATTGTTTGCCGGCTCTTTTGCAGGACAGATTTTATTTGGATTTGCAGAACACAATAAAGATCTTTTAGAAGACGGTGCGCCGCAAATTACTCTATTTTCGTATTTCTCTACAGGACATTTTATAGAATCTACATTTGAAAATTGGGAAAGTGAATTTTTGCAGATGGCTTTGTTAGTGGTGCTGACCATTTTTTTGCAGCAGAAAGGTTCTTCAGAATCTAAAGATTTAGATAAAGAAGAAGAAGTAGACAGAGAACCATCAGCTAAAAGAAAAAATGTTCCATGGCCAGTTACAAAAGGAGGCTGGATATTAGCTGTGTATAAGCATTCTCTAAGTATTGCGTTGTTTTTATTGTTTTTTATTTCAATGGCAGCACATTTTTACGGCAGTTTAAAAGATGAAAATGAGCAGCTGGCATTAAAAGGCCTGCCTCTTGAAACTGCCTCTGCATATATAGGAGATTCGCGGTTTTGGTTTGAGTCATTCCAGAACTGGCAGAGCGAATTTTTGTCGGTTTTTGCTATAGTCATTTTTTCCATTTATCTGAGACAGATTGGTTCGTCACAGTCTAAACCTGTAGATGCTCCCCATATACAGACAGGAGAATAATTTTACAAAAAAAATCCGATTATTGATTTAAGAATTAAGTGATGTTTTTTTACAAGTTTTTTCTGAATTTAAAGAGTTTTGCTAATATTAATTGTCTACATTTACATGAATATCCAAATATCACAACAAATGCAGAACAATCTCCTGGGAAGCTTGAAAGAGCACCAAAACAAATTATTGACCACATGGTCTCAGCTTTTACAAGCAAACGGATCTACTGATGGAGCAACAGAAGAAGAAGAATCAAAGGAGTTCGCCGCTCTTTTTCTAGATGCTTTACAGCATTCAAACGGAAATACTGAATCACACGAATTCGAAAAAGTTCATGACTTGTTAATCGGAATTTCAAGTTCGAGAGGCAGACGTGGTTTTTCTCCCCGCGAAAATGCACAATATCTGATTGCTTTTAAAGAAGCAGCTTCTAAAATTCTTTCAGAAACAGCAACTGATTCTACAGAATTATACAACGCTAATTTGCAATTATCTACGCTGCTGGATAACATGACAATCTTAACTTTTGAATCGTATATGAAAGGACGTGAAGATGTCATTTCAAGACAGATTGACGAGATTAGTGAGATTTCGACACCGGTTATCCGTGTTTGGGATGGTGTTGTGGCACTTCCTATTATAGGAACCCTTGACAGTTCCAGAACACAGGTGGTAATGGAAAATCTTTTGCAGCAAATTGTAGATACAGGCAGTTCTATTGCTATACTTGACATTTCAGGTGTGCCGGCGGTAGATTCATTGGTAGCACAGCATCTTATAAAAACGGTGAGTGCAACGAGATTAATGGGAGCAGAGTGTATAATCAGCGGTATTCGCCCTGAAATTGCACAGACTGTGGTGCATTTAGGAATAGATCTTACTGGAATTATTACAAAAGCTTCGCTTGCAAGCGCTCTTCAAACAGCCTTTGAAATGTTACAGCTTACGGTTGTGAAAAGAAAATAACGAATTAAGATTACTGACATGGAAAGAATTCCAATACTCAAGATGGGAGATTTTCTGCTGGTTACCATACAGGTTGATTTGTATGACCAATTGGCTGAAAATCTTGAATCTGATTTAATTAATACTATAAACAAGAACAATTCAAAGGGCGTTTTGATTGATATATCAGCAGTTTCCATTATCGATTCCTTTATGGGAAGGATTTTGGGAAATATCGCCGTTATGTCAAAAATTATGGATGCACAGACAGTAGTGGTGGGCATGCAGCCTGCGGTTGCTATTACACTGGTTGAACTTGGATTATCTTTAAACGGTGTTATTAGTGCTTTAAATGTTGAGAAAGGCATGGATTTGCTTCGCGCGAAAATGTACAATGGCGATAACGAGGAGCAGACGTATGACGACAGCAACGAATAAAGAAGAACTGCTTATTGTAAAAGAGCAGGATGTAGTTCCATTACGCAACCGCGTAAAGGAGTATGGCGTAAAAATTGGAATGAGTATTTTAAACCAGACCAAATTGATTACTGCTACAAGCGAACTTGTCCGTAATCTTCTGAAATACGGCGGAGGAGGAAAGGTTATTATAGAATCTGTAAGCAACGGCCGTGATCTTGGAGTACGCGTAACTTTTATTGATAAAGGACCGGGCATAAAAGATATTTCTCTGGCCATGCAGGATGGTTACAGCACCGGAAAAAGTTTAGGCCTTGGCCTGCCGGGCACAAAAAGGCTGGTGAATGAATTTGATATACAAACAGAATTAGGAAATGGTACAACCGTTACTATAATAAAATGGAAAAATGGATAATACTTTTTCCGTTTACAAAATTGATGATCGTAGTCTTGTCGCGTTCATCAAAAGAGAAATACATAATTTAGCACTTCAGTTAGGTTTTAAACCGCATAGAGCTGCTGAAACCGATATTATAATTGCCGAACTTACTTCTAATCTTATTAAATATGCAGGAGGCGGTGACTTGTTGTATCGATCACATCATAATGGAAGCTGTAATGAGATAGAAATATATTGTCTTGATAAAGGAACTGGTATTGAAAATATTACCAAGATAATGAAAGACGGTTATTCTACCTCGAGTACATTGGGGCAGGGAATTGGCGCTATTAAAAGATTAAGCAATGATTTTCAGATTTATTCCATGCGCGGATGGGGAACTGTCCAATATATTAAAATTTGTGATAAAACTGATCTTTGTATTCCAAATACCAATACAGGGTTGGACATCTCGGCATTAAGCGTAAACTATCCCGGTGAGCGCGTGTGCGGAGATGGATATCATATTAAATATACCAGAAAAGGTTTCCAAATTTTTGTTGGAGACGGATTAGGCCACGGGGCAAATGCTCACGAAGCAGTAGAACAGGCAGTCAGGGCTTTTAAGCAATGCGCTGAAAATGATCCTGTAGCAGTGCTTCGTTATGTTCATGAACATGTTAAAAAAAGCAGAGGACTTGTCGCTACTATTGCAGCTGTCGATTTTGAAGCAGAGACCTGGAATATCTGCGGGATAGGTAATATCAATACACGTATCTACAACGGACTTGATAACAAAACCTATACCCCGTATAATGGTATTATAGGTCACAATATTCCCCGCACGATCAATAGCACAGTTGTTCCCTATCAAAAACATCAGATTATTATCATGCACAGCGATGGGCTTCGAACAAGATGGAATTTAAGCGAACTTAATTCTATAATTAAACAGAGTCCGGCCATTATTGCCTCTGCCTTGTATAAAGACAATGTGAGAGGAACTGATGATGCTACGGTTCTGGTTGGAAAAATTATTTAAGCTTTATGAAGGAAATTGTAAAAATTAATCTAGACAATGAAATGGACCTCATACTGGCTCATAAACGGTCAATGAAAATTGCTGAAATGTGCGGTATGCCGCTTTCGGCTCAGACCCGTTTTTCTACAGCTGTTTCAGAAGTGGCGCGATGCTCCATTGCCAATGGGAAAAATTCTGTGCTGGTTTTGGGAATTAATACCATTAGAGCAAGCCACAAAGAAATAATGGCTGTGCTTACAGATAAAGTCGATCTTAAAAAATGCAATCCTGAAGCCTATAAATATGCTGCCAAAATATCAGGCAATATAGAATATAATTATGCTGACAACAAATCAGTAACAACTTTAAGCCATCAAGTCCCGTCACCCGGGCTTCTTTCAGATGCAAAGATCAATACTCTGGCAGATTATTTCAAATACGAACCGCCAATTTCTGCTTATGATGAAATCAGAAAAAAGAATATTGAGCTTGTAGCGCTTTCAGAAAAGCTGGGAGAAAGTGAGAACAGGTATAGAAACTTAGTGGATACAATTCCCGTTTTAATCTGCATAGTTAATGACCGAAACATGGTGCTGCTGGCAAATAATGCATTTGAATTTTATCTAAAAGTTCCTTTACTTTCTTTTGATAAAAAAAGCCTGAGCGCATTTATACATCATGACGATGTACAGCTGATTATTGAAGGATGGAGTAATGCAAAAAAAAATAGAGGAGATTTTTCTGCCGATATTCGTATTAAAAAAGAAGACATTTATATTTGGCATAATATTTCTATTATGCCAAATAAAGCCGAAGATGGTTCTGTAGGCAGCTGGCTTATTTATTTTGTAAATAATAATGCCCAAAAAATGATTGTTGAAGCGCTGAAGGATAATTCAGAGCTTAGAAAAATTCAGCTTGAGCTGGAAAGTGCGAACTCAAAACTCCAATTCAAAAACAAGGAACTGGAACAGTTTGCCTTTATAACAAGTCATGATCTTCAGGAGCCGCTGCGAAAAATCATGATTATGATTTCAAGAGCAGCAGAACATTTGACCGAGCAGCAGAAAACGCTTTATTATTTTGATAAAATTACGATGGCAGCCGGCAGATTATCTAATTTGATTTCAGACGTTCTTAATTACTCCCGTGTCAATAATCATGATAAATTTACTGCAGAAGTTGATCTTAATGATATCGTTGCACAGACTTTAGAAGATTTGAGTCTTATTATTGAAGAAAAAAAAGCCGTTGTAAATTTAAGTCCGCTTCCAGCTGTTAATGGAATAGGGACCCAGCTGCGCCAGCTGTTTTATAATTTAATAAATAATGCATTAAAATTTAATACAGCACACCCGGCAGTAAATATATCGTACCGTCTAATTTCAGCCCAAAGCAACACCTCTTTTGATCCTCAGGCTCCGTCAGGGAATTTTCATGTAATTTCCATTGAAGATAATGGAATTGGAATGGACAGCGAATATTCAGGACGAATTTTTGATATGTTCCAGCGCCTGCACCAAAGGGATCAGTACAGCGGGAATGGTATTGGGCTGGCCTTGTGCAAGCGTATTATTGAAAACCATAACGGAACCATTAATTTTACCAGTATACCAGGAAAGGGAACAACTTTTTGGATCTACCTGCCAAAAAATTAAAGCTTGTATTTTATAATCTTATAGCTGTTTATCAATTTTTACAATCTTAAGAGATTTTAGCCAGCGATTGTATTTTTTCTATCTGCTTTAAATGTCTTATAATATGATTAATGTAAAATTCAAAAGTATCGCCTAGTTTTAGAGTGATTAATCTTGAGATCGATATTTTAATTTTTACTTTGTTTAAACTTACATTTCGCGATTGTTTTAACAAATCAAGCAATTTGAACTGCTGCTTTATAAATTGGTCAACAACCGTTTTGTCAAGTTTTTCGTTTAAAGGATTTTTATCCTTAAAAGTTTTCATTTTATTTAATTTCTCTTTGGGCAGCATGCTTTTTGCAAAGTAACTCCCTATTAATCCGCTTTTAAAATCAATTTCAGAACTGCTGTCAGCATTTTTGATTTTGTTTTCTATTTCCGGCAGATAAAAATTCCCGTACCTGTTTAAATGTTCGAGGCATTCAAGAATGTTCCAGGAAATCTCATCTTCTTTCCAGGTTAATACCTTTAAATCATACGTTTTTAGTTTTTCCGCTTCCTGTATAATCTTTTCTGTCTGCTCTAAAAGAGCCATAATAAATTTTTCTGACTGCATAAATTTAATTTTTATGTAAAGGTCAAAAAATAGATTTTTATAAATCTTGATTGAAATCAAGACTTTTTCAGGCGTGATAAAGTTTCAGGACTCATTCTTAAATAATTTGCAATGTGCCTGTTTGGAATTTCCTGAAAAAGCTGCGGACTTCGTTTTAAGACTCTTTCATATCTTTCTTTCGGCGAATTTTTCAGAAGGTCAATTTCGCGTTCCAGCTGTTGGACTCCAAGATTTTCCAAAATTTCAATCCATAAAATCTGGTTGTTATTAAAGGCTAAAAATTCATTAATCTGTTTTTTGGTTATCACTTTTAAAACTGTTTTTTTTATGGCCTGAATGCACAAATTAGAAGATTGTCCCGTTAGAAAAGAATCAAGTGCTACGATTAAGTTTCCTGTATATCCAAATCTAATGTTTTGCTCATCGCTGCCGTCCAAAACAAAAATTCTCATGCTGCCGCTTTCTATATAGTACAAATTGGTATCTATACTGCCATTTACTTTCAGGAATTCATTTCTATTAATGGTTATCTCTTTGTCTGAAAGCGCTATGATTTCTTTCATTTTGTCTTTGTTTGTGGGTTAGGGATCAGCTGCGATTACAAAAATCTATAAATTAGATTCATATCACATCATAAATTTAGTTTTCTTTCAAACGGAATTTACTGAATTTCAAAATTAATAGTTGCTAATAATATTAGAAAAATCGGTAAAGCCATAAATAATTCAAACTTAAAATAAATGATATCATGTAATTTATAGATAAGATTCTGTAAGAGGCAGATCTTTATTTGATTTAAATTTATGTCTGGAATGCGAAAATTTGAAAGTATAGGATAAAAAGCTGAATACTGCATTTCATCTTCAGGTTATCAGTGTCAAACACATTATAAAAAATAGAAATACTGCTGTTAGACATCAGTGGTTTTTACTTGAAGATAATAATCCGAACCTTATAAAATGTAAATTCAATGACCGCCAACAATAAAAAACGTATTGCAATTATAGGAGGAGGTCCAAGCGGACTTTTTGTATATAAAAGATTGGTTGAATCTGGAAAGAATAATTTTGAAGTAGAGATCTTTGAACGTAAAGCACAGCTTGGTTCAGGAATGCCATACAGCAGTGAAGGTGCAAACAATGAACATATTACCAATGTTTCCGGTAATGAGGTTCCGAATATTGTGATTCCAATGTCTGAATGGGTTCACATTGCGCCTCCGGAACTTCTTGAAAGATTTAAAATTAATCCGCATAAATTTAACGATTACAAAGTATTTCCCCGATTGTTTTTTGGGGAATATCTTGCTGCACAATTTGAAATGCTGATAGAGGCAGGATCTAAAGCCGGAATCAGTTCAGAAATACATTTTCAAAGTGTAGTAACTGATATTAAGTATGATACAAAAAGCAGTACAGTAGAGATTCAAACCGAAGCAGGGCAGACAAAAGTATTTGATTCAGCTGTTATCTGCACAGGACATAACTGGCCGAGAACTCATGAAGGAAAAATTCCGGGTTATTACGATGCTCCTTATCCTCCGCAAAAACTAGTGCAGAAGTTTAATCATACTGTTGCAGTTAAAGGCTCTTCTTTGACAGCGATAGATGCAGTGAGGACTATTGCAAGAAACAATGGTTCATTTGAATCAGACAAAGACGGGAACTTACTTTTTACTTTATTCCCTGAAAGCAGCGAATTTAAAATTATGATGCACTCGAAAAACGGTATGCTTCCTGCTGTACGATTCCATCTGGAAGATTCGCGGCTTTTCAATGATTCTTTATTAACCACTGATGAAATAGAAGATCACAGAAAAAATAATAATGGTTTTTTGTCGCTGGATTTTGTATTTGAAAAGAATTTTAAAGAGATATTCCGTGACAGGGATTATGATTTTTATGAACGCATCAAAGATTTATCAATTGAAGATTTTGTTGAAGAAATGATGAAACTCCGCGAGCGTTTGGATCCCTTCCTGCTTTTAAGGGCTGAATATGCCGAGGCAGAAAAATCAATTAAGAGACAGGAATCGATTTATTGGAAAGAGATGCTTGGTGTGCTTAGTTTCGCCATGAACCATCCTGCAAAATATCTTTCAGCAGAAGACATGCAGCGGCTGCAGAAAGTCCTCATGCCGCTTATTTCAATTGTAATTGCTTTTATTCCGCAGAAATCCTGTGAAGAACTTCTCGCTCTTCATCATGCAGGTGTGCTTGATCTAATTTCTGTAGGTTCTGACAGTACAATAGAACCCCAGCTTAACGGCGGAATAGTATATCACTTCAGTGATGATGATCAGAAAAAACATTCAGTTTATTATAAAACATTTATTGACTGTGTAGGCCAGCCTCACCTTGAATACAATAATTTTCCTTTTAAATCACTGTTGTCACAAAAAGCCGTAAGTCCTGCACGTTTAAAATTTAAATCGAACCAAGCCGGTCATGCTGCCTTTATACTCAATGAGAATTTAGTAAAAAAAGATGAGGCTGGTGACTATTTTATGAATGTTTCAGGCATAGCCATAAATGACAATTTTCAAGTTATTGATCAGTACGGAGCCTACAATAAAAACCTGTACATTATGGCGGTGCCGTACATAGGCGGACTTAATCCTGATTATTCTGGCTTAGATTTTTGTGAAGCAGCTTCAATGCAGATTATTCAGAATTTCTTGCAGGATTAATTAATTTCTAATCTTTTCTTGATTTAAAAATCAACACTGTAACTGATTTGCTGTAATCAAACAATTAGGCATGAAAAACATAAAATCAAAGAAATCACACTAAGGAACTTTTAATAAATTATTGTTTTAAATTAGTAGAACACTGTTCAGACGGACATCATAACTATAATACGAAAAATCATGTACAAACACACTATTATATTCAAAACAGGGCAGTTGCTGCTTCCTGAAAAAACTGATCTTCATTTTGTCACAGATCTGCTGCACGTTGGACAGCTTGAACTTGATTATATAGGGAGCACCGCAGCTGTAAACAATAAAAATGCTGAAGAAGCCACGCTGCTGGTATTCCATTTTAATACAGATCAACAGCTGGATTACAGTATGCAGGAATCAGAAATTAACCATCTGCTGTCAGAGTTGCTTAAAAATGGGAATCCTAAAATCAGCACAAGCGACAATGACATAAAGGTTGATCTTTAATATGATATTTAGAAACTTTTGTTGAATATCCGCCTAGCCAGCTTCCTGCGAGTTTCTCACTTGATCAGGTTTAAAATGCCGTAAATAAAAAGATAGAAGAAGGCATGAGAAAAAATAAAAAATAGATTACTGAAAAAATCCAAACAATACAGACTCCAGAAATAATTTCATTTTTGGAGTTTTTTTATATATAAATGTTTCTTTAACATCTTTTTTTTGTTTTAAAGATTTAGTAAATATTTTTCCTGTCTCAATTTTTGCAGTATCTCAAATTCCAAACGAATTAATCTCATCCTCTTCATTTTTAATTCGTGTCTCAATAATTTTATTGTGACCAATCAACTGTTGTTTTTCTTGAGCATTTGCAGTAAAAACACAGTAAAGAAATACCCGCTGAAAGGAGAAATAAAGATTTCATATAGTTTAGAACCAAAAAAATGATCCTCGCTAAAAGGTTCTACTTCATTTTTGCTTTGTATTATGAAAAGAAACTGTATAAAATGTCTATGCTTTTGATTGATAAATCCATCTTATAGAATCACATTATATATACATTTATTTTTCAGTTCAAATCCTATTATTCCATACCGAATTTTATTGAACAAGATTATTAATTATTGGTAATAGATTTTTGTTTTTATTGGGAGATTACCTGTTTAATCTCCCTTTGTTTTATGGTAAGATGATTTGAGATAATAATGATATCCAATTTATATGAAAAGAGAGAATTTTAAAATTAAAAAGAGCAATTCCTTAAAATTGCCTGTAATGTTTTTTTTGCTGTTATTTTTTTATGGCAGTAAAGGGTACTCCCAGAATAATGAAAAAACAAAAAGTGCTGCAGCAGTTATAGAAAGACTTGTCGGCCTTCGTGTCAATGAATTTGAACTGCATATTGTTGAAAACAAAAATGAAAACAAAGATTGGTTTGAAATTGAAACTACAGACAATCTTGTAAAAATTAAAGCTTCAAATAACACAACAATCTGTTATGCGGCATACAACTTTCTGCGAGATATTGGAGCAGTTTTAGTGAGCTGGGAAGGAAACAGAATCAATCTTCCAAAGTCATGGCCAAAATATTCTAAAAAAGGTGACACTCCGTTTCCGTATAGAGAATATCTAAATGCCTGTACTTTTGGATATACCACGCCTTGGTGGGATTGGAAACGCTGGGAGCAGGAAATTGATTGGATGGCACTGCACGGAATTAATCTCCCAACCGCAATGGAAGGGCAGGAAGCAGTATGGCAGGAATTATGGAAAGAATACGGATTAACCAGCACGCAGTTAGAAGCGCATTTTGCAGGACCGGCATTTTTGCCATGGCAGCGCATGGGAAATATAAACAGTCTCGAAGGACCATTGCCGCAAGAATGGTTCAGTAAAAAAGAAGAACTGCAAAAAAAGATATTAGAAAGAATGCGTGCTTTAGACATGCATCCTGTTGTGCCGGCTTTTAGCGGTTATGTTCCAAAGGCTTTCGCCGAAAAACATCCCGAAGCCAAAATAACCGAACTCAATTCTTGGTCTGGCGGCGGTTTTGAAAGTACTTTTCTGCTTGATTCAAAAGATCCTTTGTTTAAAAAAATTGGAAAACGTTTTATAGAAATCTATACCAAAATGTACGGAAAGTCTAATTTTTATTTGGCTGATTCTTTTAACGAAATTGAACCGCCGGTTTCTGAACACAATAAATATGAAGAACTTGCCAATTACGGAAGTGCTATTTATGAAACCATAAATGAAGCCACTCCGGGAGCAGTTTGGGTAATGCAGGGATGGCTTTTTGGAGACAACAAAAATTTCTGGACAAAAGAAGCTACAAGCGCATTTCTAAGCAAAGTTCCAAATGACCGATTAATGGTTCAGGATTATGCCAATGATAGATATAAGGTATGGGAAAATCAGGAAGCATTTTACGGCAAACAATGGACTTACGGATATGTACATAATTATGGAGGATCGAATCCGGTATATGGAGATTTAAATTTCTACAAAAATGAATTGGTAAGTCTGCTCAAAAATCCGCATAGAGGAAATGTCGTTGGCTACGGCGCGATGCCAGAAGGATTAAACAACAATTCTATTGTTTATGAATTTATTTATGATCTTCCGTGGAGTAAAGGAGAGCAGTCTGTTAAAGACTGGCTTACAAATTATTTAAACGCAAGGTACGAACAAAAGACATCTGATTCTGTTTTTAAGGCTTGGGAATTATTATTAGAATCAGTTTACAGTACCAAATACTGGGAAACCAGATGGTGGAATGACAGGGCTGGAGCTTATTTGCTGTTTAAAAGACCAACGGCAACAATTACAGAATTTAAAGGAAATCCCGGCGATAAGAAAAAATTAAAAGAAGCTTTGGACATTCTAAAAACAGAAGCTAAAAAATACAATAAAAAGAACTTTATACAATATGATTTAATCGATGCTTCAAGACATTATTATTCACTTTCTATAGATGAAGACTTAGTCGAATGTGTAAAAGCCTATCAGCAAAAAGACATTTTAAAAGGCGATCAGTTATTTAAAAAGATAGAGAAGCAAGTTTTAGAAATAGATAAATTAATGTCTGGACAGCCGCTAAACAGCTTGAATTATTGGGTTAAGTCGGCAGCAGAATATGGAAGCACACCTGAAGTTTCTAAATTATACGTAAAAAATGCTAAAACATTAATTACACTGTGGGGCGGAGAAGGTCATTTGAATGATTATGCTTCAAGATCATGGCAGGGAATGTACAAAGGCTTTTACTGGCCAAGATGGAAAATGTTTTTGACGGCTTTAAAAAATACTGTGGTCAACAATACACCATTTGATGAAACAAAAGAAAGAGAAGCAATTAAAAATTGGGAAATAAAATGGACAAAAAACAATTAAATGAAATCTCTCAATTGTAAATAATACGTAAATAAGCAGAAATAACAATCAACTGAAAACTAGAATGAAACAATGACAAACCATAATCTTAAAATATATGAAATGAAATTTTACGAAATCGATTAATTAGTAAGTTTTTAATTATAGAAATTTATAAAAATAACTTAGCGAACCCTTATTATCATTGACTTTATTGAAATTATCCATGTTTATGAATAACTTGTCCATTTGTTAACATTTCTTTACCATTAATTTCGTCAATACTATTTAACCAATTAACCAAACATTAAAATGGAAAAACTTAAACTTTTATTATTAGCCTTATTCTTTGGCTTCTCCATTAATACCTGGGCACAAAAAACAGATGTGTCTGGTGTAGTTTTAGATGACAAAGGAATTCCACTTCCAGCCGCTAACGTACTAGAAAAAGGTACGAGTAATACTGTAACGACAGATTTTGATGGGAAATTTAAAATTTCGGTTTCAAACAAAAATGCAACTCTGGTATTTTCTTTTATAGGATTTGAAGATCAGCCAGTAAAATTAGACGGAACAAAAACAAATCTTTCCATAAAGTTACAATCGGGTACTACTAACCTGGAGCAAGTTGTAGTAGTAGGTTATGGTAAAGGTTCTCGTAAAAACTTAACTACAGCTGTAACTTCTATAAAAGCAGATGAATTAAACCGAGGTGCTATCAGCGATGTTGGACAGCTTTTACAAGGTAAAGTTTCTGGTTTAAATATTTCATCCAGCGGCGACCCTACAAAAACGGCTTCTGTAGTTTTACGTGGAGCATCTACATTAAATAGTTCGCAAGGTCCTTTTTATGTAATTGATGGAGTTCCTGGAGTAGATATTTCTATTATTTCTCCAGATGACATTGCTACGATCGACGTTTTAAAAGATGCCGCTGCAACAGCTATTTATGGTAACCGTGCTGCAAATGGTGTAATCATGGTAACTACCAAAAGAGGAAGTAAAGACAGAACACAGATTGCTTATAATGGATATTATGGTTTTGAAGAAGTTTCGAACGAACTGAATATGATGAATGCAGATCAGCTTAGAGCTTTTACGACTAAAAACAATCTGAACTTTACGCCGGAAAATGATAAAGGAGCTAATACAGACTGGCAGAAAGAAATTTTAAGATCAAGACGTGCAGTATCCAGCAGTCATAATATTTCGATGAGCGGCGGCGGCGAGCACGGAAATTATACGGCAAGTATTACTTCGATCCAAAAAGAAGGAGTATTGTTAAAAAGTGATTTCTCTCGTGTTATTGCCCGTTTATCTGTAGATCAATATGCTTTTGATGACAAACTTAAAATAGGTCTTAATGTTACCAACTCCACAAGTAATTATACCAATGTTCCACAACGTAATACGGTACTTTTACAAGCGGTAAGCCACCTTCCGGTTTCACCGGTAAGAAATCCTGACGGAAGCTTTTTCGAAAACTTTGTAAGCACAGGATATTTTAACCCAGTTGCTTTAATCGAGCACGGAACAGACGAAACAAAAACAAATAATCTTGTTGGAAACATTACTGCAGAATTAAAACTTCCTTGGGGTTTTACGTATAACTTAAATGTGGCACACCAAAGATTATCTACATCTCATGGAGAGTTTTATGATAGTTATTATTCAAGATACAATAGTGCGAATTTTTACAACAATCCAGATCCGCCTCAAACAAAAACGTTGATTAATTTTGGTGTAAATGGTTCTGCATTAAGAAATTCGTATGATAATACAAATAACATTGTAGAAAGTTTCCTAAACTGGGATAAAACTTTAGGCGGCCATAAAATAAAAGCTGTTTTAGGATATTCATGGCAGGAAAACACTTATGGTGACGGATTCCAGGCAACAGCAACTAATTTTCCTGTAGATAATGTTGGGTACAATAACCTTGCTTTGAGCAACTATACTTCTGTAAACGGATATGTAGTAAATTTTGGAGACAGTAAAGCATATCAAAAAACACGTTTAATTGGAGAATTCGTTCGTTTAAACTATGGTTACAAAGACAAATACCTTTTACAGGGAACATTAAGAAGAGACGGAGGTTCTATGTTTGGAGCTAATAACCGCTGGGGATTTTTCCCTTCTGTGGGTGGAGCTTGGAGAGTTGACAAAGAAAACTTCATGAAAAATCAAAACTTCTTTACTGACTTAAAATTCAGAGGAAGTTATGGTGTAACAGGAAACTCATCAGGATTTAATGCTTATACTGCACAGTTTATCTCAGGAAGTGTTGGAACTTTTTATTACAACGGACAGCAGATTGGAGCTTACGGGCCAAATCAGGCAGCAAATCCAGATTTGAAATGGGAAAAAACAGCAACAGCAAACATTGGGGTTGACTTTTCTATCTTAAAAGGAAAAATTACAGGTTCTGTTGATGTTTACGACAAGAAAACAACTGATATGATTTTTAACTATGCTGTAAATCCAGTGCTTGTGCCAGTAGGAACAATTGTAGCAAACGGAGGAACAATGTCTAATAAAGGTATTGAGGTTAGTTTAGGAGCTACACCTGTAAAAACGGCAAATTTCAGCTGGTCTACCAACTTGAATTTGGCAAGCAACAAAAACAGAATCGTGAAATTGACAAATCCGTTATTTATTGGTGGAGACTCTATCAGAAGAGTGCAGCCTGACGGAGGCGGACAAACAGGAAGTACTTTACAGATTTTTAAAGAAGGAAAACCTCTTGGACAGTTCTTTACCCTTAAATATGCAGGAAAAGATGCAAACGGTGTTTCACAGTACTACGATAAAAATGGAAATTTAACAACAACACCATTAAACGGAGTAGATTATCATTATGTTGGCGATGCACAGCCAAAACTATTATTAGGATGGGGAAATACGTTTACTTACAAAAAGTTTGATTTAAGTGTGTTCTTCAGAGGAGTATTCGGAAACAAAATTTTCAATGCAACACGTGCCGATTTATTTAGGCCGAGTACCGCAATGACCACAAATATTTTGGTAGACGCTCAGGACGAATCGCCAAATGATTTGAACTCTTATAAATACTCGTCAAGATTTATTGAAGACGGAAGTTATTTAAGATTAGACAACATGACTTTAGGGTACAATTTTGGTAAAGTCGGGAAATTTATACAAAGCGTTCGTGTTTACGAAACGATAAATAACCTTTTTGTAATTACCAAATATTCAGGAATTGATCCGGAAGTTGAACAAGGAGGAACCGCTCCGGGTGTAGATTCGAACAACTTTTATCCTAAAACCAGAACTTTTATGTTTGGTTTAAACGTAATTTTCTAAAAAGTAAACTGAAATTATCATGAAAAATATATTAAAATATTTAGGACTCCCAGTACTTGCAGCTGGTTTGTTATGGTCGTGCGAAGATCTTGATGTGCCTATTACAACGCAGTTAACACCAGAAGTTTTCCCTCAAAATTCAACACAATATATTCAAACAACAGGACCGGTTTATGCCGCGTTTAGAGGTGAGTTTTCATTTGCCTGGTGGTGGTCGCAGTCTCTGTCTACAGACGAAGCAATACTTCCGGCAAGAGGAGGAAACTGGTTTGATAACCGAAATTATATTGCGATGCATTTTCACGATTGGAATGCAGATAACGGAATAGTGGGAAGCCTTTGGGACTGGACTTCAAAAGTTATTGGGTTAAGCAATCAATCCATTTCAATTTTGAACCAGTCAATGCCGGAAGGATCAGATAAAGCAACTCTAATTTCTGAATTAAAAACCATGCGTGCCATTTCGTATTTTATGATGATGGACAGTTATGGAGATGTACCGTTAGACACTGTTTACGGAGATTTTACAGCTCATGCTAAAACACCTAGAAAAGAGGTTTTTAATTTTATTGAAAAAGAATTAAAGAAAGCAATTCCGAATTTGAACGCCGCATCTGGAGTTACAACTTACGGAAGACCAAATAAGCAAACTGCAAATGCAATGCTTGCAAAATTATATTTGAATGCAGCAGTGTATACAGGAACAGAACGTAACAACGATTGTATTGCAGCCTGTGATCAGGTAATTAATTCAGGATTATATTCAATTGAGCCAAGAGCGACTTACCTTCAGATGTTTTATCCTAACAACGGACCACAGATGAAAGAGTTCATTTTTGCCATTCCTTACGATCCTGCAGCGGTTACAGTAGGTTTCAACGGACAAATGTATCATGCACGTTATGATGTGCCTCGTTCTGAAAGAGCAAAATTTGGTCTGCCTTTTACGCCTAGTGCGCCTAGAAGCACCCTGCCAGAATTTTATGCTTATTTTAATGATGCGAATGACATTCGTAACAAACAATGGCTTACAGGTTTACAATATTTGAATGATGGTGTAACGCCTGTAATGGTTACAACAACTAAAAAAGGATACGATCAGTTTTACACAGGATCAGACGGAAGTGCAGCTTATACCTATCAGGTTAATTTGACGCCAAATATTATACCGCGCCAGAGCGCTACATTGTTTGATTTAGGAAATGACGAAATTGCCTGGAACATGGGGTATAGAAATATAAAATTCTATCCGGACAATACATCAACAAGCCGTAATCAAAATAATGATGTACCGTTTTTACGTTATTCAGATATACTTTTAATGAAAGCAGAAGCCATTTTGCGCGGCGGAGCAGTAACTCTGGGACAAAGTTCAGATGCGCTGGTAAATATGGTTCGTTCTAACAGAACTACATCTGCAGCGTTGAGCGGTGTAACTTTAGAGCAGCTTTATCAGGAAAGAAGCCGAGAATTTGCACAAGAAGCTTGGCATAGAAATGATATGATCCGTTTTGGAAAATATGAAGGAGCATGGGGATACAAAACAAATACAGATGTTTACCGTCGTGTTTTCCCAATTCCAACAAATGCAATGGTTTTAAATCCGGCTCTAACTCAGAACGACGGATATTAAGATAACAATTTAGTTTAGTACGCGCCTTGTCAGCATTTTAATTTTAAAAGGAGAGGAGAGCAAAACTCTTCTCCTTTTTTACTAAGGTAAACTGATTTCGTAGTTGCTCATGAAAATCAGTTCAGTTTTTGTTTGTTTGAATGAACACAAAGCTTAGTTGAATGTCGTTTCGGAAAAATCATTGAAAGATTAAGCTTTGTAACATTCTTTAAGTTACTGTTTTGAGAATTTATTGCAATTCTCACAGGAAATCCTTTGCCTTAGATTTTCGATTAAAAAAAATCAAAACAAACAATCCTGCTCAAAATCACTATTGCCCCATCAATACAAGAATAATGGAATTAAAAAAAATCTATAAAATAGGACATATTGCAATAAGTCTAACACTTATTTTTTTAGTGTCATGCAGCGCTCAGAAAAAACTTTCTCTGCAAAAGAAACAAATTTCAGATATGGTTTATCCGCTGCTGGACACCGAAAATTCAAGATGGTTTTACTTTTCATCAGCAAGCCGTCCTTTTGGTATGGTAAATTTAAATCCCGATACAGAAATTAAAGGAGATTGGGGAGGCGGTTATAAATATACGACAGATACAGTCAAAGGTTTCAGCCACGTACACGAATGGCAGATGTCGGGTGTATCCGTAATGCCTGTAACCATTTCGGAGGAAAATAAAAAAACTGTTTTCAAAGATTTTTACTCAAAATTCAGTCATGATACAGAAATCATAACACCAGGATATCATTCATTAAAACTCGATCGATATCAAATAACAGCAGAATTAACCAGCACACCAAGAGTTGGTTTTCATAAATATAGATTTCCCGAAAAAGCACAAAAAGCAGTTCTTTTTAATTTGAACACAATTTTGGGACCCTGCGAAAACACAAATGGGAAATTAGAAAAAAACAATGATTTTGAATTTTCAGGATCTTTAGTTTTAAGTACTAATTTCAGACGTCCAAAACCATTAACTGTATTTTTTAAAGTTAAAACAAGTGAGCCAATTTCTTCTGTTGAAAGAGACAATGTTACAGGGAATTATTTGATTCATTTTAATAAAACCAAAGAACAAGTATTAATGAAAGTCGGCATTTCTTATACCTCAATTGAGAATGCTAATAACAATATTGAAACAGAATTACCGCATTGGGACTTCAATAAAACAACTGCCGATTCTCAAAAAGAATGGAGCAATTTGTTAGGAAGAATAAAAATAGAAGGCGGAACAGAAACTGACCAAAGAAGATTTTACACTGATTTATGGCATGCTCTGCAGGGAAGAAAAATGATTAGTGATGCAAATGGAGCCTATCCTGATAATACAGGGGACATATTCAGGATAGGACATTTGCCTTTAAAAGCAGACGGAAAACCAAAATTCAACCACTATAATTCAGATGCTTTTTGGGGAGCGCAATGGACCATCAATAACCTTTGGGGATTGGTATATCCTGAAATTATGGAAGAATTTGTGTATTCGCTGATGCAGTATTACAAAGACGGAGGAATAATCCCGCGCGGTCCTTCTGGAGGAAATGATACGTATGTAATGACAGGAGCTTCGACAACCCCCTTTATTGTCAGCGCGATTCAAAAAGGAATTGTAAAAGAAAATCTGGAAGAAATTTACATCGCACTTAAAAAAAATCATATGCCCGGCGGTATTATGGAAAAAGCCGGATATGAACACAATACCAATATTGGCGGAGGCTTAAAGTATTATTTAGAAAAAGGATATGTGCCGTATCCGCTTCCAGACGGCAATTTCGGAAGCCACGAAGACGGTGCAAGCCAGACTTTGGAATATGCGTATCAGGATTGGACTTTGGCGCAGCTGGCTAAAAAACTCAATCATGACGAAGATTATCAATATTTCATAAAAAGAGCCGAAAACTATAAAAATGTTTTTGATACTGAAATAGGCTGGATGCGTCCGAAAAACGCAGACGGGAAATGGCGTGAAAATTACGATCCGTATCAATACGAAAACGGATTTATAGAATCAAACGGTGCGCAGTCAACGTGGTTTGTACCGCATGATATTTTAGGTCTGGCTGATTTAATGGGAGGAAAAGAAAAAGCAGCGGCAAAATTAAATGCGCAATTTGAAACCGCTAAAAAACAAAATTATACTTCTGGCACATCGCACGATGCAGAATTACACCCGGAGTTTAGCAGAATTCCTGTAAATTTCGGAAATCAGCCGTCTATGCAGACTTCTAATATCTTCACCATTTTAGGAAGACCAGATTTAACACAGTATTGGACAAGAAATGTGGTAAAAGAAACCTTCAGCGGTTTATCGCCAGTAACAGGTTATAACGGAGATGAAGATCAGGGATTAATGGGAAGTCTGAATGTTTTGTTGAAATTAGGTTTGTTTCAAATGAATGGAGGAACAGACCAAGACGCTGTTTATCAAATAGGAAGTCCGATATTTAATAAAATTACGATAACATTAAATCCAAAATATTATTCAGGAAAAACATTTGTGATTAATGCTCAGAATAATAGTCCTGAAAATGTGTATATCAAAGACATAAAATACAACAACAAACACGTAAAAGATTTTACACTAACCCATAAAGAGATTACAAACGGAGGAGAACTGATCCTGCAGATGTCAGCAAGAAAGTAAAAATAAAGAAGCAATGAAAATATACAGTAAAAATATACTTTTAGGAATATCACTTTTGTTTGCGATAACTTCTTATGCCCAAAAAACAGTTTACCAATATGTAGACCCCATGATTGGATCTGAAGGAGTGGGCAGGGTTTTTATCGGGCCTTCTTGTCCGTACGGAATGGTAAAGCCAAGTCCTGATTGTACAGTAAGTCCAAACAGCGGATGGCTTCCAATACCTAAAGAAGTTACAGGATTCAGCCAGGTGCATGTCAGCGGAACCGGAGGAGGTCCAAAATACGGGAACATCTCAATTATGCCATTTTCCGGAGCTTTAGATAAAATGGATCAGACTTCTTTCAGAGCAGAAGAAAATGTAAAATTGGGGTATTATGAAACGGTTTTCAAAGAAAACAATATTAAAACAGAAATAACGACTGGAGAAAAAGTTTCATTTTACAGAATAACCTATCCTAAAAATCAATCAAAAGAATTAAAAATTGACCCTGGATTTTTCCTTGGAGAAGAAAAGATTCCAGATGCCAGAGAAGCACAGCAGTTTGTAGGTTCTCAGATCGAAATAGTTTCAGATACCGAAGTAAGAGGTTACAGCCGAATTCGAGGAGGATGGAATAACGGACGTGCTTATACCGTTTATTTTTGGGCCGTTTTTGATCAGCCAATTGCAAAATATGTCACTTTTAAAGATGGCAGGTTTTACAACAATCAAAATGCACAGTTTGATTCAGGAAAGAAAACCGGAGCATTGCTTTCTTTTGGGAATTCAGGAAAAGAAGAATTGAATGTCAAAATTGGAATTTCATTTTTGAGTGAATTAAAAGCCAAAAACAATATAGAAGTCGAAATCCCGCACTGGAATTTCAATACCGTTTTAGCTGCTTTAGAAAATAAATGGGAAGACTTATTAAGCCGAATCAAATTATCTGATGATACTTCTTTGGAATACAAAAAAATGTTCTACACAGGTTTGTATCATACCATGATTATGCCGGTTGACAGAACAGGCGAAAATCCGTTATGGACAAACGATGAACCGTATTATGATGATTTTTATACGATTTGGGACACCTTTAGAACTTCAAGTCCGTTAATTACTTTAATAGATTCTAAACGTAAAGTAGATATTATCAACGCAATGCTGAATATTTACAAACGCGAAGGATATATGCCCGAAGGAAGAAGCGGTAACGATAACGGACGAACTCAAGGCGGATCTAACGCTGAGGTTGTAATTGCAGATGCTTTTGTTAAAAATTTAAAAGGAATAGATTACGAACTGGCTTTACAGGCCATGATTAAAGATGCTACAGTACCGCCCGGAGGAAATGAAGAAAGAGAAGGAAGAGGCGGACTGATAGATTATCTGAAATTAGGATACGTCCCGTACGGCACAGACCGTGCAGGAAACCGAACAATCGATTACTCGTACAACGATTATAATATTGCCACAGTAGCCAAAGGTTTAGGCAAAACAGATTTGTACAATCAATACATCAAACAGGCCGAAAACTGGCAGAATTTATGGCGTGTCGATTATGAAAATAACGGTGCAAAAGGATTTATAATGCCAAAAGACAAAGATGGAAACTGGCTGGATGATGTCGTTTTCGGAGAATCCAAAATCCAAAAGCCGACTTTTAAATATACGCCTGTCATTATCGAATCACCTTGGTATGTCTGCCATTGGTGCGTATTTTTCTACGAAGGAACTTCTTGGGAATATTCATTTAGTTTACCGCATGATATTCCGGAATTAGTTAATAAATCAGGAGGAGAAAAAGCATTCGAAAAACGACTGGATATTTTCTTCGATAATAATTTATTCAATGTCGCAAACGAACCTTCATTTTTAACACCTTGTTTGTATCACTGGATTGGAAAACCGTATTTAAGCAGTGACAGAATCAGAACCATTATCAAGGATAATTTCAATACTTCAAGAGAAGGTCTTCCCGGAAATGATGATTCAGGAGCGATGTCTTCATGGCTGGCTTTTCACATGATGGGATTGTATCCAAATGCGGGACAGCCTTATTATCTAATCAATACACCTTTGATTAAGGAAGTATTTGTAAAATTAGAGAACGGTAAAAGTTTTAAAATCACCACTAAAAAAATGAGTGATAAAAACAGATACATTAAAACCGCTTTGCTAAACGGAAAACCATACAACAAAGCATGGATTTTACATGACGATATTAATAATGGCGGAGAATTAGTTTTAGAAATGGATTCGAAACCTTCAGCTTGGGGAACAACAATTTTACCACCAGCAAAATAAAAATGATGAGTAAGATGAAAAATATATTTTTAGTTATTGTTTTCTGTGCCATTTATCAAGCTACAATCGCACAGAATTATGTTCCGACATTGAAAAATAACACCCAGCTGCATTATGTCTGCAAACTGCACGGACAAACCAGAACTTTACAACTTACGACCGAAATTTCAAACAATGCATTGGCTTTTAAACTAGAAACAAGAGGCGTAAAAAGTAAAATAGTAATGCTGCCCGAAGCAGTAAAAAACGGAAATGCTTTGAGTTTTAATCAGGGAGAATATGCACCTGTTTTGAACTTAGAATCAAACGAAACGTTTTTTATGATTTCACAGTCGGCTTATCAGGATTTAGTCAAAAACAATTCATTTGTTTACAATAATACAACTTATGTTCTCGATAAAAGCGAAGATAAAAATGGAATTTCTATTGATGGAAAAACAATTGATGCATTGCACGTAAAAGCACAAATAGACGAAACCGAAATGTGGATTATCAAAAATCCGGAGTTTCCTTTAATCTGTAAAATCATCAAAAACCCGTTAGGAATTAATCCAACATTAGTAAAAGTAGTAGATTAATAAAATTGGGATTGTTTTTTAAACACATAGAGACATAGGTTTCAATGCTTGCTAAAGGCGTTTCACTTGCATAAATACACATATATGCTATGTGTTAGAAACTTAGTTTCTTTAGCTTTCTTTTTAGACAATCTAAAACTATGTTTCTATGTGTTTAAAATAAATTTGGAAGTAAAAAAGAGGAAAAATATCAGTTAAAGAAATTTCACATTTTTAGTATTAATTGATAATTTCCAAACAATAGATAGAATTCTTAGTAGATTGTTGAAAGTTGTTTTTAAATTTACAGGAATTACACTTAAACTTATAATATTTTAAAATTATGAAACTATCTATCGTAACCTCTTTACTTTTTTGCTGTGTTTGTTTTGGACAGAATAATACAGACAACAGTTTGTATATGAAGTCAGACAAAATTACATATCTAACAGATATCGGCTCAGAATCAGGAGATTTATATAAAACAATCGGGCATCACGGTCCGGCAGTTGAAAACGAGTGGATGGCATTGCGAATTTATTTCAGCGATAAAGTAGCAATTGACGTTTATTCTAAAGCCAAACCAGGTTTAGAATTAAGAAAAGCAAATTGGTACCCAACACCGGAACAGCAAAAAGAAGGCTGGGGAGCTGATTATTATAAAGTAGCTTCAACAGTTGGTTTAGGAGGAGTAAAACTTTGGGATGGAGAAAAAGTTGTGCCTTTAAATCCGGTAACCAATCGTTTGGCAAGAGTAGGGAAAACAGATACGACTTCCTGGATGGAAATGATTTCAAGAGGCGTGCCTTACAAAGGAAAAAAAGTAGACATTTTAGTTCGCGTAACAGTATTTTCAGGTAAAAGAGAAGCAAAAGTTGAAGCTGTTTCTTTAACTGGAGAGAAAGTACAATTTGCCACAGGAGTAAATTACTTTAAAGATTGTGCAACGAAAAAAGGTGCAGATTATATTGCAGTTTGGGGAAAACATCCGGAAGATGTGGCAGCCGAAATTGTTGAAGTTGGAGGAGCAATTAAATACAATCCGAAAGATTTTGAAAAAACTACAGACGACGGAACGCAGTATTTATTGATTTCTAAACCAGCAAAGAACTTAGAAACAACCATTTTATCTTCATGTGCAAGAGAAACAGAATTAAACACTTTAGATAAATTGGAAGCATACATTAAAAAATAATAGAATTATCCTTTAAGCAAGAACGCGGATTAAACGGATTTACTTCGTAAAGACGCGGATAAAAACGGATAATCTATTTATATTTTTAAAAGATTAATAAAACCCGATTTTATCCGCGTCTTCGCGTTAGCGAATCTGTTTAATCCGCGTCTGATTTTACAGGTTTTCTATTTTTAAAATAAGATAAATAAAGGATAATCATAAAAATAAAACCAGCAAAATACATGTTTAGAACATCGGCTATACTAGTACTATTATTCTTTTTATCTTCCTGCAAATCACAGCAGAACACTAAAAAAGAAGTTCAGATTGCTTTTATAGCCGATGCTCATTTACAGGATATTTTTGCCAAATTTGAAGACAGCAATTATAACGGAATTCCAAATCCGGCAACAGGCAAATATGCCAATATCCGAACCATGAATTCGCAATTGCATTCTACCCGAATTTTCAATGAAAATTATTTCGCCTTTTTAGAAGCCTTAAATGACATTGTAAAAAGAGACATCAAACAAGTTGTGCTTCCGGGTGATTTCAGCGACGACGGACAGCCTGTTCACGTTCGCGGACTGCGAAAAATACTCAACGAATATTCTCAAAAACACGGACTTTCTTTTTATGTCACTACAGGAAATCACGATGTTGTAAGACCGTTTTCTCAAGATGCCATAAAAACTGATTTTTTAGGAAAAGATGGGAAAGAGCAGATTATCAGCAGTTCTCCAGATAATCTTGGTAAAAACAAAAAAGAACTGGAACCCATCATTACAGCCGATATAAAAAACTGGGGTTACAAAGAAACCATTAACGAAATGCGTGATTTTGGTTTTTTTCCTAAAAAGACTGATTTATATTGGGAAACACCTTTTTCTAATTACAATTATGACAATTACAATTTTGAGGAAGCTCAAAAAGAATCCGTTTTAGAAAAAAGAACGTATCTAATAAAAAACACCAATTTGTATCTGCCTGATGCCAGCTATCTGGTTGAACCAATAAAAGGAATCTGGCTTTTGGCGATAGATGCGAATGCGTATGTTCCGAATGAAAAATTATCAGGAGAGCCTAATAATCCGTATGATTTTTCGGGAGCGAATACGGGGTATAATAACGTTCTGATTTATAAAAATCACCTTTTAAATTGGGTGAAAAAAGTTGCTGCGGAAGCGAAACAAAGAGGAAAAGTGCTTATTGCTTTCAGTCATTATCCAATGGTTGATTTTAATGACGATGCTTCGCCTGAATTAAAACAGCTTTTTGGAGCCAATAAAATGCAATTGCAAAGAGTTCCTGATGAAGAAGTAGCACAGCAATTTGCCGATGCCGGAATTCAGATTCATTTTGGCGGACACATGCACATCAACGACACTGGTGTTAGAACATCGGCAAAAGGAAATACTTTGTTTAATATCCAGACGCCATCGCTTGCTGCGTATATGCCGGCTTACAAAATATTGACCATTCATTCTCATTCTGATCTCGAAGTAGAAACAGTTGTCATTGGCAAAGTCAATAAATTCAATAGTTTATTTCCTTTTTATGAACAAGAATATGCTCATTTAAAAGAAATTAAAAGCAAGGATATCTGGAATAAAGAAATTCTGAAAGCCAAAGATTATGAGGATTTTACCAATTGGCATTTAAAGGAATTAGTTCGTTTGCGTTTTTTACCGGAAGATTTTCCGGCCGATTTTTTAAAATCAATTGTAAACCTTTCAGGAAAAGATTTATTGCTGATTAATGATGATAAAACCGAGATTGATTCCCTTTTGAAATCCAATTCTTTGACAATTTCTGATTTTGAATCGTGGACAGGATTTGATATGATTTTCGATTTTTATCGACTAAAAAGCGCCGATGAACTGGCCTTTTCAAAAATTGGAAAGAAAAGATTAAAACAATACGAACTGATGTGCAGTCAGTTAAAAAAAGCAAACGATCCTAAATTGGTTTTGTGGGCGGCAATATTCCTTAAAACCATGAACGGCGAGCCTTCAGATCATTTTAAAATTGATTTAAAAAACAACAAAATTGATAATTTATCTGTTAAATAATTTTGATATTTATTAAATCAAAAAGATTAAATTGCATTTATAATTTATTTCCATGAGACTAAAATCCCTTTTATTATTCTTGCTTTCGGCCCTTTTTTATCATTCGTATTCACAGAATATAAAATTTGCGCATTATAATGATAATAACGGCTTATCTCATAATTCGGTACGACATATTGTACAGGATAAAAAAGGTTTCATGTGGTTTGGAACGTTTTCAGGATTAAATCGTTTTGACGGTTATCAGTTTAAAAACTACATGAGTTCTACGCCTGGAAAAAACAAATTATACAACGATGACATTACGGCTTTAAAACTGGACGAAAAAGCCAATCAGTTATGGATTGGAACCCGAAAAGGATTAACGCTTTTTCAAATGGATACTCATGTTTTTACTACTTTTTTCCATAAAAAAGAAGATCCAAACAGTCTTCCGGATGATGAAGTCAGATCGGTTTATGTAGATAAATTCAAAAGGATCTGGGTAGGAACGAAGACCAAAGGAGTTTACTTATTCTTTTTGCAGGAAAACCGATTTGAAAAAATTGATCTAAAAGGTTTCGATTACGTAAAAGAAATTTTTGAAGACAAAAAAGGTAATATCTGGGTTGGAAGTTATGAAAAAGCAGGTGTAGCCAAAATTACTTTAGACTCAAAAGGAGCAATTGTCAGAATTAATAATTATACGCTTTCTGTTCCAAATTCGAATATAAAAAATCCATATCTGAATTTCATTTACGAAGATGCCAAATCGGATATTTTTATTGGAACCCGTGAAGGATTGTATAAACTGGATAAAGCAAGCGATAAGTTTGTTAATCTGTATATTGACAACAAACAAGTTAGAGGTGCTTTAGGACCTTATTTTCTTTCAGTTGCCCGAGCTCCTGACGGAAAATACTGGGTTGGTACTCTAGGAGGATTATTGGTTTGTGATCAATTAGAAGACATTCAAAATGGAAATTACAAATGGTATTATTCAATTTTATCAGATGATACTTCGCTGGTAGATAACCTGATTTCGGCACTTTATTTTGATGCTTCAGGCGTTTTATGGATTGGTACAGAAGACGGATTGGATAAATACGACCCTTATGAAAATCAGTTTACTTTAAACAAAGACATATCACGTTCTATTGGTAATCAAGCTCCTAGAATTAGAGGTTTTGCCAAAACGTATGACGAAAAAGTGATTGTTGCAACTTATCACAACGGACTTTTTATTTCCAATACAAAAGATTCGAAGCCGCTGCATAATACTGGTAAAGACATTGCCAGCATTTATTCTGATGACGGAAAGATTTTTTACTGCGGTCTTTGGGACGGAAACATTTTGGTGTACAATTACGCCGCAAATTCTTCAAGGGAAATTAAAGCAGGATTCGAAAAATCGCCTGTTTTTGCTTTTTCTAAAATTACACCCGATAAAATGATTGTAGGTTCATTTGGAGAAGGAGCTGTAATTCTCAATACTAAAACGCTTCAGGTAGAAACGTCAAGTAAACTTTTACCTAATTTTCAGATCAATGCGATAGAAAGAGACGCCAAAAATAACGTTTGGTTTGCTACTGAAACCGGAGTGGTGAAATACAATATTAATTCAGGAAAAATAGAAACCTATTCGTCACTTTTTGTCAAAGAAAAAGGAGTGCCGCATGATGAAAATGTAAGCGATGTTTTAGTAGATGTTAAAGGCAAAATCTGGGCTTCAACTCGTTTTGGTTTGTGTTTGTTTAATCCGAAAAAGAATGAATTTGAACCTGTAAAAAATCTTAGAGAGCTTTCAGGAAAATGGATTACGGATATTCTTTCGGATGCTAATGGAAACCTTTGGCTCAATATCAATAACAATAATATTGCTTTTGTAAAATCTAATCTAAAAGATATCAGTATTTACCATGTAAACAGCGGTAACAGACTGGATGTTTTTAGTTCGAGCGGTTTCTTTTATTTTAATAATTCGAATATTTTTCTGGGAGGTAAAAACGGGATTATTTCTTTTTCGCCGCCGGCAATGAAAAGAAACAATTGGTCGCCACTGCCTGTGATTTCTGAATTTAAAATTCAGAACGAAGAAGTTTTTCCTGAAATGGAAATCAATGGGGAAATTCCGCTTTCAAAAGACCTCAATTATGGTAAAGAAATAGAATTAAGCCATAAAAACCGAAATTTTTCTCTTCAGTTTTCGGCTCCGTCTTTTGCAAACGAAAAACTGAATAAGTTTCAGTACATGCTGGAAGGTTTTGATAAACATTGGATTACGGCAAATAGTACCTCAAGAATAGTTCAGTATACCAACCTTTATCCGGGAAACTATACTTTTAAAATCAGATCCAGCAACAGCGACGGATATTGGAGCAAAACGGTTTCTTATAAAATAAAAATTCTGCCTCCTTTTTGGCTTACGCCGACATCTTTTTTAATGTTTTTTGCGATTTTATTTGGTGTCTTTTATTTCATTAGAAAAGAAATTAAAAACCGTATACGTTTAAAACAAGAACTGCTTACCGAGAAAGTAAACAGAGAGCATGATATAAAATTAAACAATGAGAAATTACGTTTCTTTACTAATATTTCGCATGAATTAAGAACGCCTTTAACCTTGATTTTAGGTCCGGCGAAACAGCTTTTAGACGAAAACAGCAACGCAACAGATTATGAAAAAAGCCGATATAATCTAATTTATCAAAATGCCAGCAGATTATTGAATCTGGTGAATCAGGTTTTGGATTTTAGAAAAGCACAGTCAGGCGAATTAAAGCTGAAAGTGACTAAAACGGATATTCTGGCGTATTCTAAAAATATCTTTGATTCCTTTAAGGAAATGGCTTATAACAAAAAGATTAAGCTCAATTTTATTACCGAAGATGACGAAATAAACGGCTGGCTGGACAATGATAAATACGATAAGATTTTGTACAATCTTTTATCGAATGCCTTAAAGTTTACTAACAAAAATGGAAACGTAGATTTATACGTTCGACTGAAAGACACAGTTGAAGATATTCTTGTTATCGAAGTTACCGATGATGGAATTGGGATTCCGTTAAAAAGTCAGGAGAAAATTTTTAAACGTTTTTATCAGGCGACCAATAGTAAAGCAAATAATACAGGGTCTGGAATTGGTTTGTCTTTAGTAAAATCTTTAGTGGCAATTCATAAAGGAACTATTTCTGTAGAAAGCACACAAGGTAAAGGAAGTACATTTAAAGTGGAAATTCCGATTGATCGTGAATCTTATGAGCATAAAGAAGTATTTGAATATGCGCTTAAAAATGACAATCTGAGCATGCTTATTCCTGAAAAAGCGGCGAAGAAAATTATTCAAAACACCGATTTAAAAGAAAAAATAGTAGTAATAGAAGATAATAATGAACTTAGAAAATATCTGGTAGATTATTTGTCTGATTATTACAAGGTTTATGAGGCAGAAAATGGATTAGAAGGTTTAAAAATCTGCCGACAAATAAAACCTATTTTATGCGTTACCGATGTCATGATGCCTGTTATGGACGGATTGGAATTTTGCCGTGAGCTTAAAAATGACGAATTCATAAGTCATATTCCGGTTGTAATGCTGACGGCTCTTTCTGAAAATATGGACAAAGTAAAAGGCTATGACACTGGAGCTGATGGCTATTTAGTTAAACCTTTTGAGCCTTTATTGCTTAAAACGGTTATAGAAAATATGATCAAATCGAGATTAGAGCTCAAACAAAAATTCTCTGGCGAAGTAGAAAGTAAAGTCAGTATGTTGACGCATTCTCCTATTGACGAAGAATTTATGGAAAAAGTAACCAATTTGATCAATGATAATTTAAGCGAAGTAGATCTTTCTACCGAATTTCTTTGCGATAAGCTTGGAGTGAGTTCTTCTAAACTCTACAGAAAGATTAAGGAATTAACAGATTTAGCTCCAAACGAATTTATTAGAACGATTCGTTTAAAAAAATCAGCAGAACTGCTTAAAACGAAAAAGTATAATGTTTCGGAAGTGACGAATCTGGTTGGTTTTAATGATCCGCTTTATTTCAGTCGATGCTTTAAAAAGCAGTTTGGTTTTCCTCCTAGTAAAATTATTAATTAGGTTTTTTAGCGACAGATTACACAGATTATAAGGATTTTTCTTTTGCCGCTAATTGCACGAATTCCCACAAATTATTCAAGTAAATGTTTTGAAGATTATAGCCCGTGGTTTCAACCACGGGAATCCAAGGCATATCCGCAATCTATTTTTTTCCGTGATGTTTTCCGTGATATCTCCGTGATATCTCCGTGGTTAAAACCACGGGCTATGTTTGATATACTTTGATAAAAAAACAGATTTAATAACATGTAAAAATCCTATAATAATCAAAATTATCCATGTTTTTGATCTATTAATCCATTTTGAACGGAGTACGTAATTCTATTTTTGTCTTATTAACTTTTAACTATAACCCTTATGAAAAAGCATATAGACACAGACAATCCGTTGAAAAATTTAGATGAGTGGGAAGATGATTTGTTAATGAGATATCCTGACCCTTCTGAAGAAAATGAAAGTGTAAAAGAAAAGCAGAAAGAAGAATTTAGAAATTATGTCGATTCTGAAAGAGTAGAAACGGTAAAAGAATTTTACAGGATAAACCATACCTACCAAACTTATGACTTTGTATGCAGTAAAGAACAAGAATTTCTGCAATTTAATAGAAAAGAAATGTCAATCTGGGAAGCTGTCGAGTTTTTAAACACGCTTATAGACGACAGTGACCCAGATATTGACTTAGACCAGACACAACACCTTTTACAGACTTCAGAAGCTATTCGTGCTGACGGTCATCCGGATTGGTTTGTACTCACAGGTTTTATTCATGACTTAGGTAAAGTTTTATGCTTATTTGGAGAACCGCAATGGGCAGTGGTTGGAGATACTTTTCCGGTTGGCTGTGCGTATTCGGATAAAATTGTGTATTCAGAATTTTTCAAAGAAAATCCAGATTATACAGATGATAGATTCAATACTAAACTAGGAATCTACACTGAAAACTGCGGATTAGATAACGTAAAAATGAGCTGGGGTCATGACGAATATTTGTATCAGATTATGAAAGATTATCTGCCAGATCCAGCCTTATATATGATTCGTTATCACTCTTTTTATTCTCAGCATAAAGAAAATGCGTATGCACATTTAATGAATGAAAAAGATATCGAAATGTTTGACTGGGTACGAAAATTCAATCCTTATGATTTGTACACAAAAGCTCCCGTAAAACCAGATGTAAAAGCATTACTTCCTTATTATAAAGAATTAGTTGCTAAATATCTGCCAGAAAAATTGAAGTTTTAAAAGTTTATTTAAACACATAGAAACATAGATTTTTTTTGAGTGTAATAGTATTAATTAAAAGAAACTAGTTTCCCACACATAGCTATGTTTTTTGTAATAAATGAAATGCCTTTTTATACAAAGAAAAACTATGTTTCTATGTGTTTAAAAAAAATAACTGCCAGCTATCTAAAACCAAAATAATGCAGAAAACCACAACCAAAATATTTTTTATGAGCTTGTTAATTCTTTTCACAGCAGGAATTTCAGCTCAGGAAAAAGACCGCAACGATTGGGAAAATCCAGAAGTATTTCAAATTAACAGAGAACCAGCCCGCGCTGCTTTTCTTCCTTATGCAGATGAAAGTTCTGCTGTAATGGATAAATATGAAAATTCGCCTTGGTATTTTTCTTTAAACGGTACATGGAAATTTTCCTGGTCGCCCACACCAGATGAACGCCCGAAGGATTTTTACAAAATAGATTTCAGTACGCTGCATTGGAAAGATCTTCAAGTGCCTTCTAATTGGGAACTGCACGGTTATGGCGTGCCAATTTATACGAATATCACGTATCCATTCGAAAAAAATCCGCCTTTTATCAATCATTGGGATAATCCAGTAGGGTCTTATAAAAGAGATTTTGTGCTGCCTCAAAACTGGAAAAACCGACATGTTTTTCTTCATTTTGAAGCAGGAACTGCAGCAATGTATATTTGGGTAAATGGAGAAAAAGTTGGTTATACAGAAAATACCAAAAGTCCGGCAGAATTTGATATTTCTAAATATTTAAAACCAGGAAAAAACAATCTGGCTGTAGAAGTGTACAGATGGAGCGATGGTTCGTATCTGGAAGATCAGGACATGTGGAGACTTTCTGGAATAGACAGAAATGTGTATTTGTATAGTACTGAAGATGTTCGCATTTCAGATTTCTTTGCAAAACCAGATTTAGATGCGAAGTATAAAAACGGAAGTTTAAATGTGGATGTAAGTTTGAAAAATCTGACTTCGACTTCAGTTAACAATCAAAAATTAGTTGCAAAATTAGTTGATGCTTCAGGGAAAAATGTATTCACTAAAGAAATCAATGTCAATTTTGAAGCATCAAAAGTTCAGACAATCAATTTCGCTCAGAATGTATCAAGTCCAAAATTATGGAGCAGTGAAACCCCCAATTTATACACTCTGCTTTTGACTTTAAAGAATCAAAAAGGAGAAATTGTAGAGACGGTTTCAACACAAATCGGGTTCAGAAAAGTAGAATTAAAAGGCGGTCAGTTATTGGTAAACGGAGTTAGATTGATGGTTCATGGCGTAAATATTCACGAGCATAATCCAGAAACGGGACATTATCAGGATGAAGCAACGATGATGAAAGACATCAAAATGATGAAACAGCTGAATATCAATTCCGTTCGCTGCAGTCATTATCCTAACAATATTTTATGGGTAAAACTATGCAATAAATACGGTTTGTTTTTGGTCGATGAAGCCAATATAGAAAGCCACGGAATGGGAGTAGAGGGTCAGCCTTTAAAATGGATGAATCCAAAAACGAATCCGGGCTATCTTCCAGAATGGAGAGAAGCACATTTGGACCGAATTTACAGCCTTGTTGAAAGAGATAAAAATATGCCGTCTGTAATTATCTGGTCATTAGGTAATGAAAGTGCTAACGGACCGGTTTTTCATGAAGCATACAAATGGATTAAAAAAAGAGACAATACCAGATTGGTTCAGTTTGAACAGGCAAAAGAAAATGAAAACACAGATATCGTCTGCCCAATGTATCCAACAATTGAGTACATGAAAGAATATGCGGCAAGAAAAGAAGTTACCCGCCCTTATATCATGTGTGAATATTCGCACGCCATGGGGAACAGCAGCGGTAATTTTCAGGAATATTGGGATATCATTCGCGGCAGCAAAAATATGCAGGGCGGTTTTATCTGGGACTGGGTAGATCAGGGATTTCAAGGAGTTGACGAAGCGGGCCGTAAATATTGGACGTATGGCGGTGATATGGGAAGCCAGAATTACCTGAACGATGAAAATTTCTGCCACAACGGATTGGTTTATCCAGATAGAACACCGCATGTTGGGGCGTTTGAAGTGAAAAAAGTATATCAGAATATTTTGTTCAAAGCAGTTGATATCAAAAATGGTGTAATCGAAATTAATAATGATTTTGGATTTACAAACCTAAATAAATACAATTTCAGATACGAAGTTTTAGAAAACGGAAAAGTAATTAAAGAAGGAACTTTTAATGTTGCTTTAGATCCAAAAACGAAAAAACAGTTCAAAATTGATTTACCAAAATTGCAGTCAAAAGCAGGAACGGAATATTTACTGAATGTTTTCGCTTACACAAAAACAGGATCTGAATTATTGCCACAAAACTTCGAAGTCGCCAAAGAACAATTTGTAATAGAAGACGATAAGTATTTCGAAAAATCTGAAAAAGTAAATACTGCAAAAGTTCAGGATGAGAAAGATCAGTTTGTTTTGACATCGGATAATGTTACGGTTAAAATCAGCAAATCGAATGGATTGATTTCGTATTACAGTTTAAAAGGCGAAGAATATTTCAAACAATATCCTGAACCTAATTTCTGGAGAGCGCCAACCGATAATGATATTGGAAATAAAATGCAGATTAGAACCAATGTATGGAGAACGGCTGGAAAAAATACCTCTTTAGAAAGTATTCAGCAGACAGAAGAAAACGGTCAGAAATATATCGTTGCAAAATTAAAACTAAATGATGTTGCATCAGATTATACCATCAAATATGCATTGGCAAATAATGATGCTTTAGAAATTCAGGCTTCGTATAAAAAAGGTGCTAATCCTGTTCCTGAACTACCGCGTTTTGGAATGATTTTCACTTTGAAAAATACATTAGAGAATCTGGATTATTACGGAAGAGGACCTTTAGAAAATTATCCAGACAGAAAAACATCATCTTTAAAAGGAATTTATAGCAGTAAAGTTGCAGACCAATATGTGCCTTATACACGCCCTCAGGAAAATGGATACAAGACTGATATACGCTGGTTCAAATTATCAGGCAATTCAGGAAATGGCTTGGAAATAAAAGGTCTGCAGCCTTTAGCTATGAGTACTTTGAATAATTATCCGAGTGACTTTGACGGTGGAATTTCGAAAAAGAATATTCATTCCAGTGATATTACACCAAGAAATGAAGTTGTGGTCTGTGTCGACTTAACGCAACGCGGACTTGGAGGCGATAACAGCTGGGGATTACCGCCGCATGAACAGTATGTATTAACAAAAAGCGAATACAGCTACGGATTTGTCATTAAACCACTTTAAAAATAACCTGTTGCTTTAGTTTTCAGTCTCAGTTTTCAGTTACAGTTGGTACTGAAAACTGCGGCTGCGGCTAAAGACTAACCCAAAAGCGAATACTAAAAAAATGAATAACACTACAAATGGAAGACTAATCTCTTTAGATGTGCTTCGCGGATTTGTTATGTTTTGGATTATGAGCGGTGAACATATTATTCATGCTCTGGCTAAAGCAGCACCAATTCCTATTTTTATCTGGATGTCTTCGCAGCTGCATCATGCGGAATGGAATGGAATTACATTTTATGATATGATTTTTCCTGTCTTCTTATTTGTTGCCGGAGTTTCTATGCCATTCTCTTTCGAAAAGAAAATGAAATTGGCAGGAGTTAAGGAACCAAAAGATCTGCCTAAAGCCGAAAAGCGTAAAATCTATTTATCGATGCTGAGAAGAACCTGTATTTTACTGGTTTTAGGATTTGTTGTAAATGGATTATTGCGATTTGACGGATTCGATCAGACCCGATTTGCGAGTGTTTTGGGAAGAATTGGACTGGCTTGGTTTTTTGCAGGAATCATCTATTTGAATTTTGACTTTAAAAAACAATTAATTTGGTTTTTTGGTATTTTGATTGGGTATTATGCTGCAATGAAATGGATTCCTGTACCCAATTTTGGAGCAGGAGTTTTAACCAAAGAAGGATCATTAGAAGGCTATATTGACCGCTTGTTTTTACCAGGAAGACTCCATAGTACGGTGTACGATCCGGAAGGAATATTTTCGACGATACCGGCTATTGCAACAGCTTTATTAGGTGTTTTTATCGGAACATTTTTAAAATCCAAGTGTCCTTTTTCTATAAATGTCAAACTGCTTTTAATGGCACTTGCAGCTGTAGTTTTGATTATTGCAGGTTTAATCTGGGATATTAACTTTCCTATCAATAAACATTTGTGGACCAGTTCTTTCGTATGTTTTGTTGGCGGATTCAGTATTTTATTTTTTGTTTTTTTCTATGCAATAATTGATTTATTGGGTTTTCAAAAATGGGCATTCCCATTGGTTTTAATTGGCTCAAATTCTATTTTGATTTACATCGCTGCAGAAGGTTCTGTCGATTTTAAGCATACAGCAGATTATGTTTTTGGCGGCCTTATACAATACACGTCAATTATTTGGCAGCCTTTTTTTGCTGCTTTATCAGTAACCGTCATACAGCTTTTTTTACTCTATTTTTTATATAAAAAGAAATGGTTTCTCAAGATTTGATTCCAATTAAATCTTAAAATACATTTTACTATCTAACCACACAATAACCACACATTATGAATGTATTACAAACCGCAGATTACATTGTTTTCTTTATTTATTTTGTCATAGTCACGGCTTATGGAATGTATATTTACAGAAGCAAAAAAACAGCAGCAACGAGTTCAAACGAATACTTTTTAGCCGAAGGCTCTCTTACCTGGTGGGCAATTGGAGCATCGCTGATTGCTTCTAATATTTCAGCAGAACACTTTATCGGAATGAGCGGTTCGGGATTTGCCATTGGACTTGCCATTGCTTCTTACGAATGGATGTCGGCTGCCACTTTAATTATTGTGGCTATGTTTATCCTGCCCATTTATCTTAAGAATAAGATATTTACAATGCCGCAGTTTTTAGCCAAAAGATACAGTGGTACCGTAAGTACTATTATGGCAATTATATGGCTGTTGATTTATGTATTTGTTAATCTTACGTCAATTATTTATCTGGGAGCTTTAGCGATTTCTTCTATTGCACCAGTTAGCTTTCAGTTTTGTGTAATTGGTTTGAGTTTGTTTTCGGTTATCGTAACTTTAGGTGGGATGAAAGTGATTGGTTATACCGATATGTTTCAGGTTATCGTTTTGATTTTGGGCGGATTAGTAACCACTTATTTGGCATTGACTTTACTTTCAGATCAGTTTGGTTTTGGAAAAGATATTCTAAAAGGACTTGCTGTGATAGCAGATCAGGCGCCAGATCATCTGCATATGATTTTAGACGAATCCAATCCGCATTATAATGAACTGCCGGGAATGTCGGTTTTGGTTGGCGGAATGTTAATCAATAATCTGGCCTATTGGGGATGTAATCAATATATTGTACAAAGAGCTTTAGGAGCCGATTTGAAAACGGCAAGAAAAGGAATTTTATTTGCTGCTTTTCTAAAATTATTAGTTCCAATTATTGCTGTTTTGCCAGGTATTGCCATGTTTGTAATGCACCAAAATGGAGCTTTCCAACAGGAAATGGTTGATGCTGCAGGCGTTTTAAAACCAGATCATGCATATCCAACTTTAATGAATTTGCTTCCTGCCGGATTAAAAGGTGTTGCATTAGCGGCTTTAACAGCGGCAATTGTAGCTTCTTTAGCAGGAAAGGCTAATAGTATTTCGACTATTTTTTCTTTAGATATTTATAAAAAATACTTTAATTCTCAGGCATCAGAAAAAAAACTGGTACGTACAGGACGATGGTGTGTTGTAGTTTGTATGATTATCGCGGCTTTTGTAGCGCCGGCATTAAAAACTTTAGATCAGGCATATCAGTTTATTCAGGAATATGTTGGTTTTTTCTCTCCGGGAGTTTTAGCTATTTTCTTATTGGGAATGTTTTGGAAAAAGACAACACCATCTGCTGGATTGGCGGGAGCATTATTGACGGTGCCGATTGCAGCAGTTTTAAAATTCCTGCCGATGTGGACAGAAGGTGCTTTCCCAGATTATCCATTTTTAGATAGAATGACTATTGTTTTCTTTATGATCGTATTCATAATGGTTGGTATTAGTTTAGCAAAACCAGCATCTGAGGAAGAGTCTGAAATTCATAAAATAGAAGTAGATAAATCAATGTTCAAAGTCTCTTCTGAATTTATTGTAGGTTCCTTTATTATCAGTGGAATATTAGTGGCTTTGTATACTGTCTTCTGGTAAATTTTATTGCCACAGATTATTAAGATTAGAAAGGATTTTTTTTACGCAGATTCTGCTGATTTTGGCAGATTAAATTAGATTTCTTTTAAAAAAATCCGTGGAATCTGCTTAAATCTTTTTAAATCTGCGTGAAAAAATTTAGCAATACTATCGAGAATAAAAATTAAAATGATAATCAATGAAAAGAAATTTTAAAATCATACTGTTGATATTTTGTATTTCCTTATCTGTTTCGGCACAGAAAGTATTTGATATTAAAAAATACGGCGCCGTTGGAGATGGAAAAACCTTAAATACAAAAGCAATCCAAAAAGCAATTGATGCAGCCAATAAAAGTAAAGGCGGAAAAGTTCTTTTTTGTAAAGGAACCTTTTTGTCTGGAAGCATTATTTTAAAAAATGATGTGGAATTGTTTTTTGAAGAAGGTGCCATTTTGCTTGGAAGCACAAATCCAGATGATTATCCAAAATACGATGGAATTCGTGCTTTTATTATTGCAAGCGACTCCAAAAATATTGCGGTAAACGGAAAAGGAATTATAGACGGACAGGGAAGAGAACTGGCTTTGGCAATTGACAGTCTGCATCATACAGGAGTGCGAATTGACCCAAAATACAATTACAGAAGAATGCGTCCTGAAGATGGAAGAGGAAAATTGATTTCGTTTGTAAAATGCGATTCAATTACAATGACTCAAATTACATTAAAAGACAGTCCAGGCTGGGTACAGTGTTTTACAGCATGTAAAAATATCGTAATTGATTTTATGAAAGTTGATAGCAGAGCCTATTGGAACAATGACGGAATTGATGTTAACGGCTGTGAAAATGTTCGAATAACCAATTGTAATGTAAATGCCGCCGATGACGGAATCTGTTTAAAATCGGAAGTGCCGGGATTGCACAATAACAATATTTATATCGGAAGTTGTACCATTAGATCAAGTGCCAATGCAGTGAAGTTTGGAACGGGTTCTTACGGAAGTTTTAAAAACGTTACAATCGAAAACATTAAAGTTTTTGACACTTTTAGATCGGCTGTTGCGATCGAATCGGTAGACGGAGGGGAAATCGAAAACATTAAAGTTTCGGATATTACGGCTGTAAATACAGGAAATGCAATTTTAATTCGTTTAGGACACCGAAATGGAGAAAAAGCGGGCTATATCAAAAATATATCCGTTAAAAATGTAAAAGTGCAAGTTCCGTTTGGGCGTCCAGATATTGATTATGATATGCGCGGACCAGAAGTTGATTATTTCCACAATCCGTTTCCGTCTTCGATTGCAGGAATTCCAGGGCATTTGATCGAAAATGTGACTTTAGAAAATATTGAAATTGTGTATCCGGGAAGAGCATCAAAAGGAATGGCGTATCATCCTTTAAGTCGATTAAAAGATGTAAAAGAAAATATAAACGGATATCCAGAATTTACCATGTTTGGAGAACTGCCATCTTGGGGATTTTATGTGCGCCACGTAAACGGAATCGAAATGAAAAATATTAAATTGATTCTGGATAAAGAAGATTTTCGTCCGGCTTTTGTTTTTGATGATGTGAAAGATTTGACAATGAAAGCTATTGATGTTCCTTCTGATAAAATAAATCAAATTGTTTTTAAAGATGTTTCATCAAGCAATCTAGACAGCGAATCTTTAAAACGAAAAATCGAGCCAGAGCAAAATAAATTTGAATTGCCTTCAAAGTAAATCAGATTTAAACAAATGAAGATTTTAAATAATCTATTAATAAACACATAGAAACATAGAATAAAAAATAAAGAAGAGTTTTAAAAAAACTAGTTTTTCACACATACCTATGTGTATTGATGCAAGTGAAACGCCTTTTTAGCCAAAGAATAACTATGTTTCTATGTGTTTAATATTAATCAGACCAATTGGTTTTAATAAACAAAAATAAAATGAAAAAGAAATCAATAATCGCGATCCTAATTTTCTGTATTTCCTTAACTGTTTCTGCGCAGAAAATCTACGACGTTAAAAAGTACGGTGCAAAAGGAGACGGAAAAACCAACGATGCAGCAGCCATTCAAAAAGCAATTGATGAATGCAGTAAAACAGGCGGAAGAGTTTTAATTCCGGCACCGTTTACGTTTTTGGCAGGACCTTTTGATGTAAAATCAAAAGTAGATTTACATATCGAAGCCGGAGCAAAATTATTAGCAAGTCCAGATGAGAAATTATATACCAAAAGCGCTTTCAGAACCAATCCGGGAGAAGGAACAATTTGGATTGGAGGAGAAAATGTTGAGGATTTTACCATTAGCGGCAGCGGCAAAATAGACGGAAACGGAATTTCTTTTATGGGTGAAGAGCAGGAAGATGCTTATGTACTGAAACCTTTTAATGTCTTAGATCCAAGACCTCACGTTTTGACGATTATCGGTGGTAAAAATATTAGAATTCATGATGTGCATATTGGAAATTCAGCCTATTGGACGATTCATTTAGTGGGCTGTAACGATGTTGTAATCAGCGGGATTACTTTATTGAACAGCTTGAAAGTCCGCAATAGCGACGGAATAGATTTGGATCATTCTAAAAATGTTAGAATCAGCGATTGTTATATCGAAAGCGGTGACGATTGTATTTGTTTAAAAAACCGCAGAGAGTTTGAAGAATTTGGTGCCTGCGAAAATATTACGGTTACCAATTGTACCATGACCAGCAGCAGCTGTGCCATTAAAATTGGTTCCGAAAATATGGATGCGATTCGACAAGTCGTTTTCAACAATTGCATTATTAAAAACAGCAATCGGGCTTTAGGAATTCAGAATCGCGATGAAGGAACAGTAAGCGATGTTATTTTCTCCAATATTATTGTTGAAAGTAAATTAAATACAGATACTTGGTGGGGAAAAGCTGAACCGATTTATGTAACTGCTTTTAGCAGAGCAAAAGGAAATCATAAAGATGCGAACTGGCGTTTTCCGAAAGGTGCGACTGAAGGGAAAGTGGGCGAAATCAAAAATATATATTTTTCTAATATTCAGTGTACTGGAGAAAACGGCGTGTTTGTAAGCGGCGAATCTAAAGATAAAATCCAGAATATTGTTTTTGATAATGTGAGTGTTTTTATGGATAAAACAACTTCTTTTCCGGGAGGATTATATGACAGACGTCCGGCTAATGTTGAAGGTTTTGTAAAAGGGAGTACTTCTGGATTTTATTTTGAAAATGCAGAACGCATTAAGATCCAAAACTGTACTGTAAAATGGGGAAAAAACAAACCAGATTATTTTAAATATGCTGTCGAAAGTAAAAATGTAGATTCTTTAATTATTACTAATTTAGACGGACAGGCCGCTTTTCCTGAAAAATTAGAAGCCGTAAAAAAATAAACATTTGACTATTTCCAAAAAACTATGAAAAATAACCTCCTTTCTAAATCTATTTTTGGCTGTTTATTGTTGAGCAGTCTTTATACAAATGCACAAAAAGCGAATTTAGAAGTTGATGCTTCTAAAACGATTACTAAAATCCAGCCCACTATGTTCGGACTGTTTTTTGAGGATATCAATTTTGCTGCAGATGGCGGATTATATGCAGAAATGATTAAAAACCGCTCTTTTGAATTTGATAAACCAATGATGGGGTGGGAACAGCCGAATACCAAAAGATCTTCTTTGAACAAAGAATCAGGTAGTGCTTTGCCAATTAATCTTTCGAAGGAAAAAAACAATTCTAATTTTTGCAGGGTTGAAATCAACAATGATAAAGGATATGCTTTAATCAACGAAGGATTTAGAGGAATGGGAGTGAAGAAAGATGCTAAATACAACCTTTCTTTAAAAGCCGCCAATCATAATGGAGCGATAAAAAAAATCATTTTTCAGTTAATTGATAAAGATCAAAAAGTAATTGGCGAAACGAGTATTGTTCCAAAATCAGAGCAATGGGATAATTATACTTCGCAGTTTACAGCTGTTGAAACAGAAGCAAAAGCAAAACTAAAAATCACTTTTGAAGGAAACGGAACTATCGATCTGGATATGGTTTCGCTGTTTCCAGAAGATACTTGGAAAAATAGAAAAAACGGACTTCGCAAAGATCTTGTACAGCTTTTGTATGATGTAAAACCAGGTTTTTTGCGTTTTCCGGGAGGATGTATTGTCGAAGGCAGAACGCTGTCAGATCGTTATCAATGGAAAAAATCGGTTGGAGATGTTGAGGAAAGAAAAACAATGATGAACCGCTGGAATGTCGAATTCAACCACAAACAAACGCCTGATTATTTTCAAAGTTTCGGATTGGGATTTTTTGAATATTTCCAGCTTTCAGAAGATATTGGTGCAGAACCGCTTCCAATTTTAAGCTGCGGTATGGCGTGTCAATATAATACTGGAGAATTAGCTCCTATGGATGAACTCGATCCGTATATTCAGGATGCTTTAGATTTGATTGAATTTGCAAATAGCGATGTGAACACAAAATGGGGAAAACTCCGCTCAGATATGGGACATCCAAAACCATTTAATCTAAAATATATCGGAGTTGGAAATGAGCAGTGGGGGAAAGATTACATTGACCGATACAAAGTTTTTGAAAAAGCTATAAAAGCAAAATATCCAAAAATCATAATTGTATCTGGAACTGGACCTTCTCCAAAAGGAGAACATTTTGATTATGCGATGACAGAACTAAAAAAACTGAACGCAGAATTGATAGACGAACATTATTATGAAAGTCCGAAATGGTTTAGAGAAAATGCCGGACGTTATGATAATTACGACAGAAAAGGTCCAAAAATATTTGCTGGAGAATATGCGGCACAAAGTGTTTCAGGGGCGAATCCGAATAACAGAAACAATTGGGAATGTGCGTTTTCTGAAGCCGCTTTTATGACAGGATTAGAACGAAATGCAGAAGTGGTAAATATGACTTCGTATGCACCTTTAATGGCTCATGAAGACGCTTGGCAATGGACTCCGGATATGATTTGGTTTAATAATCTGCAGTCATATGGTTCTGCAAATTATTATGTGCAGCAATTATTTTCAACCAATAAAGGAACAGATTTATTGAGTATTACGCAAGATGGAAAAGCTTTAATCGGACAGCATGATTTGTATGCTTCAGCAGTAAAAGATCTTAATGCAAAAGAAATTATTGTGAAATTGGTTAATACTGCTGCATCAAATCAAGAAATTACAATCGATTTGAAGGGAGCAAAATTAGGTACAAAAGGAAGTATGATTACACTTGTAAGTTCGAATGTTCAGGACGAAAATACGTTTGCAGAACCTAAAAAAATAAGTCCGAAACAAAGCGAATATAAAGTAACAAAAGGAAGTCAGCAATTGACTCTTCCTGCTTATTCTGTTACTGTTTTGAAATTGAAAACGATTTAAAAATCATACTCGTACAAATAAACCTGACAGGTTTTTAAAACCTGTCAGGTTTCTAAAAATATAATTGGCTCCTTTCATTATTATCATTTAAAAATAAAATACATGCCGTATCATTCTCTTCAAAAAAACCTCTTTTTATTGTTAACCTTGACAGGATTTTCTGTTTTTGCACAACAGGATTTAAAACTGCAATACAATCAGCCTGCGGTTGAATGGACAGAAGCTCTGCCAATTGGAAACGGAACGCTTGGCGCAATGGTTTTTGGCCGAGTAGATTCGGAATTAATTCAATTAAACGAAGCGACTTTATGGAGCGGCGGACCTGTTCAGAAAAATGTAAATCCAAATGCATTTCAAAATCTGGCTTTAATTAGAGAAGCGCTTAAAGCGGAAGATTTTGACAAAGCTTATAATCTGACCAAAAATATGCAGGGCGCTTATAGTGAAAGTTTTATGCCTTTGGGAGATCTTTTACTAACGCAGGATTTAGGCGGCAAAAAAACGGATTTTTATAACAGAAGTCTGGACATTCAAACTGGATTAGCGGTGACCAATTTTAAAGCTGACGGTGTAAATTATAAAAGAGAAATCTTTGCATCGGCGCCTGCGAAATGTATTGTAATGAAACTTTCGGCAGACCAGCTGAAAAAACTTTCGGTTTCAATTGACGCTTCCAGTCTTTTAAAAAATGAAAAAGAAATACAAAACCAGTCATTGGTTTTAAAAGGAAAAGCGCCTTCACATGCCGATCCGAATTATATTGATTACAATAAAGAGTCTGTTATTTATGACGATCCAGCGGGATGCCGAGGGATGCGTTTTGAATTAATTGTAAAACCAATTGTAAAAGATGGAACGGTAAGTTATGAAGGAAACAATATAGTGATTAAAAATGCTTCAGAAATAATACTTTTTATCTCGGCAGCAACCAGTTTCAACGGATTTGATAAATGTCCCGACAGTCAGGGAAAAGACGAACATGCTTTTGCTGAAAACCCGATTAAAAAAGCATCAGTCAAAAAATATGATAATCTAGTAAAAGAACATCTTCAGGATTTCCAAAAATTCTTCAACAGAGTTTCTTTACAATTAAATGAAAAAGAAACCAATAAATGCAATCTTCCAACAGATATTCGTTTAGAACAATATGCCAAAGGAGAAAAAGACGCTGGATTAGAGGCTTTATTTTTTCAATATGGACGTTATTTATTGATTTCCTCATCGCGTACACACAACGCGCCAGCCAATTTACAGGGAATCTGGAACAATAAATTACGTGCGCCGTGGAGCAGTAATTATACAACCAATATCAATTTGCAGATGAATTATTGGCCTGTTGAATCGGCAAGTTTATCAGAATTGTTTTTTCCGCTTGACGATTTTGTAAAAAATGTTTCGATAACCGGAGCCGAAACTGCCAAAAGTTATTATCATGCCAACGGCTGGGTTTTGCATCATAACTCAGACATCTGGGCAACGACAAATCCTGTCGGCGATTTTGGAAAAGGAGACCCAATGTGGGCCAACTGGTATATGGGAGCCAACTGGTTAAGCAGACATTTATGGGAACATTACCAATATACAGGAGACACAGAATATCTTAAAAAAGTATATCCAATTATAAAAGGCGCCGCCGAATTTAGTTTAGATTGGTTACAGCAAGACAAAAACGGCTATTTGGTTACGATGCCATCGACTTCCCCAGAAAATAAATATTTCTATGACGGAAAAAAAGGAGGCGTAGTAACAACAGCTTCTACTATGGATATTGGTATTATAAAAGATTTGTTTGAAAATACGAGTCAAGCTTCTAAAATTCTAAATATCGACGCTGATTTTAGACAGAAAGTTGATAAAGCGGCCAATCAATTATTGCCTTTTCAGATAGGAGCAAAAGGGCAGCTGCAGGAATGGTATAAAGATTTTGAAGACGAAGACCCGCATCACAGACATACCTCGCATTTGTATGCCTTGCATCCTGCTAATTTAATTTCACCTTTAAACACACCAGAATTAGCATCGGCAGCTAAGAAAACTTTAGAATTAAGAGGAGACGAAGGAACGGGCTGGAGTCTGGCATGGAAAGTAAATATGTGGGCAAGACTTTTGGACGGAAATCATGCTTATAAGTTATTCAAGAATCAGCTGCGATTGACAAAAGATAACGATCCAAAATACAAACGACAAGGAGGCTGTTATCCCAATCTTTTTGATGCGCATCCGCCATTTCAGATTGATGGCAATTTTGCAGGAACGGCAGGAGTAATCGAGATGCTGATGCAGAGCCAGAACAATGAAATTCATTTGCTTCCTGCCTTACCAGACGATTGGAAAGAGGGCGAAATTAAAGGAATTACAGCAAAAGGAAATTTCACTGTAAATATAAAATGGAATGATGGAAAAATGAGCCAGACTAAAATCGTATCGAATAATGGAGGAACTTGTAAAATAAGATCTTCAGAACCCTTTATAATTGAAAAACTGAATATCAAAAGCGAGAAATCATCTATTGGATATACGGCTGTATTTGGGACTAAGAATGGCACATCTTACATCATAAATCCTCTTCAATAATTTTTCATTTAATAAACTAAAAAAAATAGTATAGTGTTTAAAAATAAGATCTTACTGCCCGTACTTTTTCTTTCGTGTTTTTCAGCTTTCGCTCAAATTTCGTTTGGAGATGCAAAGAAAATAAATGACAATTGGAAGTTTAACCTTCAGGATGTTTCTGATGCTAAAAACGTCACATTTGACGACAGCAAATGGAAACAAGTAAACGTACCGCACGACTGGAGTGTAAAAGGACAATTGAGTCCGACTTTGGCAAGCTGTACAGGTTATCTGCCAGGAGGAATTGCATGGTACAGAAAATCCATAAATATTCCGCAGATCAAAGCAGGCGAAAAAGTGTATTTGTATTTTGAAGGCGTTTACAATAGAAGCGAAGTTTTCATCAACGGGCATTCGTTAGGGAAACGTCCAAACGGTTACATTTCGTTTGCTTATGATGCTACAGAATTCGTAAAATTTGGAAACGAAAATACCATTTCAGTTCGTGTAGATCACAGTCAAAGCGCCGATTCACGATGGTACAGCGGTTCTGGAATTTACAGAAATGTCTGGTTGGTTTATGCAAATCCGATTCATATTGCACAATGGGGCGTTTATGCCTATCCAGAAATACAAAATGGAAACGGAATTTTGAATGTTGAAGTAGAGGTAGAAAATAATGCGGTATCAAAAACCGCTTTAACCGTAGTAAATGAATTGTTTTTTAAAGGAAAATCTATTGCAAAATCTTCTTCAAAAGCGACAATTTCAGCTAATACTAAAGGAAAAATTACAGCAAAAATCAATGTTAAGAATCCACAGTTATGGGATTTAGAAAATCCGAATTTGTATCAGCTGAAAACTACGGTTTTACAAAACGGAAAAGAAATCGACAAAACCGAAACACAGACTGGTTTTAGAAGTTTTACATTCGATGCCAATAATGGTTTTGCCCTTAACGGAAAATGGATGAAGATGAAAGGTGTTTGTCTGCATCATGATGCCGGCGTTTTAGGATCGGCAGTTCCAAGAGAAGTTTGGAAAACCAGATTAGAAACGTTAAAAGAAATTGGTGTAAATGCCATTCGTACCAGTCATAATCCGCAGGCGCCGGATTTCTATGAACTTTGTGATGAATTGGGTTTATTGGTTTTGAATGAAGCTTATGACGAATGGGAATTCCCAAAACGCAAATGGTTGCAAGGCTGGAATTACGGTACGCCGGGTTACGAAGGTTCGTTTGATATTTTTGCCGATTGGGCCGAAAAAGATTTGGAAGATTTTGTACGACGCGACAGAAACCATCTTTCGGTTTTTGCATGGAGTATTGGCAACGAAGTAGATTATCCAAACGATCCGTATTCGCATCCCGTTTTAGACAAAGGAAAAGACGGTTTTGGACAGGCAACTTACGGCGGTTACAAAAAAGATGCTCCCGATGCGATGCATCTTGGTGCAATTGCAAAACGTTTGGTCGCAGCAGTTAAGAAATATGATAAATCGCGTCCGACAACGGCAGGTTTGGCCGGAGTAGCAATGTCTAACGAAACAGAATATCCGGGAGCTTTGGATATTACAGGATACAATTATACAGAAAGTAAATACCAGTCAGACCACGAAAAATATCCAAATCGTGTTATTTACGGAAGTGAAAATACACACGATATGCAGCCTTGGCTTGCAGTTAAAAACAACAAACATATTTTTGGGCAGTTTTTATGGACAGGAATTGATTATCTGGGAGAATCCGGAAGATGGCCTTCTAGAGGATTTTATTCTGGTTTGGTTGATTTTGCAGGCGTTATCAAACCGCGAGGATATTTCCGCCAATCTTTATGGTCAGATAAACCGATGCTTTATTTGGGAACTTATCCGCTTGTAAATGAAAAAGATATTTCTAAAGATGCATGGTCAATCTGGAATTACGAAGAAGGACAAAAAATACGCGTGGTTTGTTATACCAATGCCTCAAAAGCACGTTTAGAATTGAATGGCAAAGTAGTCGGCGAAACGAAATTATACGATGAAAAAACCGGTATTATATATTGGGATATTCCGTTTGCATCTGGAAAATTAGAAGCAGTTGGATTGGATAAAAATGAGAAAGAAGTAAGTCGTTACACAATTAATTCTACACAACAGCCTTTTGAATTAACGATTGCTGATAAAAATAGTACTATCAGCAAAGACAAAGGAGTTGCAAAAATCATGGTTCAGGTAAAAGACCAAAACGGACTTCCGGTTATGCTTTCAGACAATGAAGTAACTTGTACGATTGCAGGTCCTGGAACTTTATTAGGTTTAGAAGCTGGAAATAACAGTGATATGACCGATTATACAGATAATGTTCAAAGAGTTTTTCACGGACATATTGCGGCTTATATTCAGGCAAATGGAGATTCGACAGAGCCTATAAAAGTTAAATTTACAAGTCAATGGTTAAAATCAGTAGAAGTTACTATTAATGTCAAATAATTTAAATAATGTCCCTTTGGGACATCTCATCAGTAGTAGAAAAAATCCCAAAGAGATGAAATATTTATAGAAATTACATTATGAGCAAGGCATAACCCCAGCGGGGTGACATACCGCTCCGCTGGAGCTTTTCATACAAAACAGATAAAATTAGCTATACATATAACGCTCTTCCAGAGCTTAATGTCTCATCGGGACAATTTATTGGTATCTTATGAAAAATAAAATCACATTGGTGTTAGGAATCGTTTTGGTTTCGATTTCTTCACATTCGCAGCATAAAACATTTCAAAAAGAAGAATTCAAACAATGGGCACAAACACCGCCTATGGGGTGGAACAGCTGGGATTGTTACGGGCCGACAATCGAAGAACATGAGGTAAAAGCCAATGCCGATTATATGGCAAAAGAGCTTAAGAAATTCGGCTGGGAATATGTAGTAGTTGATATTCGATGGTTTGTCGAAAATGATAAAGCGGGAGGTTACAACCAAACCGATCCGAGATATGTAATGGATGAGTACGGAAGATATATGCCGGCTGTAAACCGTTTTCCATCTGCTAAAGACGAACAAGGTTTTAAACCTTTAGCGGATTATATTCATAAAAAAGGATTGAAATTCGGAATCCATATCATGAGAGGGATTCCTAAAAAAGCAGTCGAAAACAAACTGCCGATAAAAGGAACAAACGGAGTTACAGCAGACCAAGTTTATTCTACCGCTTTGCAATGTGAATGGTTAAGAGATAATTATACCGTTTTGGCAGACAAACCAGGTGCGCAGGAATATTACAATTCTATTTTTGAATTGTATGCGCAATGGGGCGTAGATTTTATTAAAATTGATGATTTATCAAGACCTTATCATGAAGGCGAAATCAACTTAATTCGAAACGCCATTGACAAATGCGGCCGTAAAATTGTCTTGAGTACTTCGCCGGGAGAAACGCCCATTTCAGCCGCTTCGCATGTAAGCACGCATGCGAATATGTGGCGTATGGTAGACGACGTTTGGGATACATGGCCCCATATCACACATTTAATGGATGTGGCTCAAAAATGGTATCCGTATATCGCGCCGGGAACTTGGCCGGATTGTGATATGATTCCGTTAGGAAGAATTTCAATCAGAGGCGAACGCGGAAAAGATCGAATGACCCGTTTGACAAAAGACGAGCAATATACTTTAATCACGTTTTTCAATATTTTTAAATCACCATTATTTTTTGGTGGTGATTTGCCCAGCAATGATGCTTTTACACTTTCATTATTAACAAATAAAGAAGTTGTAAAAATGCATAACGAAAGCACAGATGTAAAACAGCTTTTTCAGAAAGACGGGAAAATTGCTGTTACTTCAAAAGCAAAAGATGGAAGTGTTTATCTCGCATTATTTAATATTGCTGATAATGCTTCTCAAAAAGTTTCTGTAAATCTTTCAGATCTTGGAATTTCAGGTTCTGTCGATGTTTTAAATATGTGGACAGGAGAAAAATCAAAGGTGAATTCAACAGAAATAGGTACCGATTTAAAACCGCACAGTTCTGTTTTGTACCAACTAAAAAGTAAAAAATAATGAAAAGATTGCTTTACTGTTTTCTAGTAGTAACGAGTTTTTTAATTCCGGCAAATGCTCAAAATGCGGCAGACGGAATTCCGCCTGTTCTTGCCGAAAAAGATTTGACGGCTTATTTATTTGTTTATTTTATTGGAAATAAAGTCGAAGAAGAAGCGGTTAATTATGCCGTAAGTACAGATGGTTATCATTATTACAGTCTTAATAATAATAAACCCGTTTTAGACAGTAAAACAATCAGTTCTACAGGAGGCGTTCGAGATCCGCATATCCTGCGCGGTGAAGACGGCAAGACATTTTATATGGTTTTGACTGATATGACTTCTTCAAAAGGCTGGGATAGCAATCGTGCAATGGTTTTGCTCAAAAGTACTGATTTGGTAAACTGGAAAAGCAGTGTTGTTAATATTCAAAAAGCATTTTCGGGAAACGAAGATTTAAAACGAGTTTGGGCACCACAGACGATTTATGATACGAAAGCGGGTAAATACATGATTTATTTTAGTATGAAACATGGCAATGAACCTGATAAAATCTATTACGCTTACGCGAATGCGGATTTCACAGCTTTAGAAAGTGCTCCAAAACTGCTTTTCGTTCCAAAATCAAAAGGCGCGTGTATTGATGGCGATATTATTTTAAAAGATGGTGTGTATCATCTTTTCTACAAAACAGAATCAGAAACGGCAGGAATAAAAACAGCGGTAACGAACGATTTGACTTCTGGAAATTGGACTGAAAATGATAATTATCTGCAGCAAACCAAAGAGAAAGTAGAAGGTTCGAGTATTTTTAAACTCAATAATTCTGATGAATATATTTTGATGTACGATTTATATTCAAAAGGAAAATATCAGTTTACAAAAACCAAAGATTTAGAAAATTTTACGGTTATTGATAATGATATTTCAATGGATTTTAAACCTCGTCACGGAACGATTCTTCCGATTACGCGTTCTGAATTGAAACGAATTACTGCAAAATGGGGAACACCGGCGCAGCTTTCAAAAATAAATAATAATCCAGTTTTAGAAGGTTATTACGCAGATCCTGAAATTCTGTATTCAAACAAAACTAAAAAATATTATATCTATCCCACAAGCGATGGATTTAACGATTGGTCGGGTTATTATTTTAAAGCGTTTTCATCTGATAATTTAGTAGATTGGAAAGATGAAGGTATAATTCTGGACCTAAAAAAAGACGTGCCTTGGGGAAACAGAAATGCCTGGGCGCCATGTATTGTAGAAAAGAAAATCAAAGGAAAATACAAATACTTTTATTATTTCACGGCGGCACAAAAAATTGGTGTTGCAGTTTCTGATCATCCAACAGGACCTTTCAAGGACAGCGGGAAAGCAATTGTAGCAGAAAGACCCCAAGGCATAAAAGACGGTCAGGAAATTGATCCTGATGTTTTTACGGATCCTAAAACAGGAAAAAGTTATTTGTATTGGGGAAATATGTACATGGCCGCTGCAGAATTAAATCCGGATATGGTTTCGCTAAAAGAAGGAAGTACTAAAATAATCGAAGTAAATAAAAGCTTTAGAGAAGGAACGTATGTAATTTACAGAAACGGTAAATATTATTTCTTTTGGAGTGAAGACGATACAAGAAGTCCAAATTACAAAGTAAGATACGGTATTTCAGATTCACCACTTGGACCTCTTGAAATACCGCAGAATAATATTGTCATTCAGGGAATTCCAAAACAGGGAATTTATGCAACGGGACATAATTCAGTTTTGCAGATTCCCGGAAAAGACGAATGGTATATTGTGTATCATAGATTTTCGTATCCAACTGGGATTAAAATGGGACGCGCAGGCGGTTTTCATCGTGAGGTTTGTATCGATAAATTAGAGTTTAATACGGAAGGATCAATAAAGGAAGTAGTTCCTACTCATACCGGAATTGAAAGCTTAAGGTAGGATTTTTATTGTTTTGTAAAGGAAGTAAAATCAATAAAATCACGAATTTGTATAGTATAAAAAGCACGCGGAATCTTTATAATATCCGCGTGGCATTTTTAAGGCTTAATTGCACTAGAAAAGTATCTTCTTAGTAATTGTATTCCCATTATTCAGTATTGTTTTAACAAATAAAACTTGAGATCCTGACTCAATACTCGAAATCTCTAATTCTGTTTTTTCGATTTTTTGGACGATGTAAAGCAGTTTTCCTGCAGCATCAAAAACAGATACCTGTTTTAAAGGTGACTGGTTAGATTTTATTTTTATGATTTTATTTTTAGAAGTAACAATAAGACCCAGTGGGGAATTTTCAAAATTATCTAATCCCAAGTTTTTATCTGGACTGTAACTTAAAACAAAACGATCTGTAAAAACACCTGTTAGAGTAGAGAATGTATAACCTCCGCTTTTTAAATTATGAACAGTCCCGGTTTGTTTATCATGTAAATAAATAGCCCTATTGGTTAATTCGCCTTCTACATGATCTATAGCTATATTCATATCACCTGTAATGTTAGATTTGTAGCCCAAAGGTATAGTATCTGCTGGGTCAAAGGGAACTGCGCGTCCTTGAATAACCAGTTTTTTATCATCATTAATACTGTAAAAATCTGCATAGGGATTCGAATCCATTGTGAGAGCATCATAATTATGATCCCATCCATTGGTCGCTCCTGTTATATATGCAATCAAAATTTGTTTAAAAAGACCCTGTGTATTTGTTAAGTTAATCCATACCCGGTGTCTCTCCGTTTCAAATACACTTACTGATTTTGCAGGCAAGTCAGCTCCAAAGTTTTGAATGGATACAGCTTCTAGATTAACAGCGCTCTGAACAGGGACAGGGGTCGAAAAAAGAATGGAATGAATAGGAAAAAGCAGTACAGATGATAAGAAAAGTTTTTTCATAATACGATAATTTAAATATTAATAAAAGCTATGCGCTGATACCTTAATTCTTTTAAAATTATCAATAGGAAGACACAATAGAATAAATATTCTAAAACTAAAATTACAGATAAAATTATGTGTAGTTTTTATTCCTAATTGAGATAATTTTTAAGTTTTCAATTAGCATTTGATCTGGAAAAGAAAAAAATAAATGATTTATAATTAAACATTTAAAAAAGATGTTATACGTCGATTTTTTTTAATCTTTAGTCGATCACTCGAAATGTAAATATAAGATTTAAGCTATTTTTTAAAGAGTCTGAATAGGAATGAAATATGAGTAAAAAGAATAAAATATAGTTTTAAAAATACCTAATTGCTTTTTTATCAAAGCTTGGGAAATGAAATATCTTATGTGTTATGCTCACCGCCAAAAAAATGATTAAATGAACATTTAATTTCTGCCCTATGCTGTTGATGTTTTTAAGAAATTTTCACGGTCTTTGCGGCGTTAATTTATATATGCCAATAAAAAACAGAGATGAAAGCCAAAGAAATTGAGATTCTTAAAAATAATGGGATAGATACTCTCTATCGATTGATTTTGAGATATGTAGCGATTAGTGATAATGAATGGAAGTACTGCCAGAGTAAGTTCAGCAGCAGTTATTTTCCTAAGAAGACAATGCTTTTAGACCAAAATGAGGTCTGTGATAAAATTTTCTTTATTGCCAGCGGATTGCTGCGTATTTATTTTTCTGATGAGAGAGGAGAAGAAAAGATATTTCATTTTTGTATGGAGGATACCTTTGCTACTGATTATGAGAGCTTTTTAAAGAATGTGCCTTCAAATTTTTCAATACAGGCTCTTGAGGATAGTGTAGTTATAATAATTACTCTTGAAATGCTGCAAAGTTTATACGCGACCCTTAGAAATGGTGAAAAGCTTGGAAGACTGATTACAGAGGATTATTTTTTTATGCTTAATGAAAAAATCAAGGCTTTTTATATGCATTCGCCCATGGAACGCTATAAAGCAATGAATATTCAGTTTCCGGGTCTTATGCAGAGAGTGCCGCAGTATTATATTGCTTCCTACCTCAATATTAGTCCTGTACATCTCAGCCGTTTAAAGTATACTTTGAAAAAAAAGAACCCAAACGGTTAACATTTGTTATTGCAGGAGTGCTTAAGGTTTATTTATTTGCGGTGGCAGCTGATTTAGTATTTAATCAGTCATGTGAATTTAATTGTAATAAAAATCCAAATTTCATGTCCAGTAGAATAAATGACAATATAAAAATTATTAGAGAACTTAAAAATTATACCCAGGAATATATGGCTTTAAGGCTTGGTATTACTCAGGCAGGCTACAGTAAGATTGAAAAAGGCTCCAGTACAGTAAGTTTTGAAAAGTTGGAAGAAATTGCTCAAGTCTTTGAAATGGATGTGAGAAACATCATAAAGTTTGATATCAGTCTTTATCTGGACCCTGTTTTTGACAAAAGCACTGTTCCTGTAGAGCAGGGCATACTTGTAAGCAGACTTTATAATGACAAGATTGCTCTTCTGGAAAAACTGCTGGATAAAACCAATAGGGAGCTAAATTTGTACAAAAATAAATTTGGCTGTCTTTAATACTATTTTGGGAAGCTGAGCCGTAACTTGAAGCAGATTTTAAACCAAATATTGTAGATTATGCAAGCCCACATGTTATTCCTGCGGGCTTGCATAGTTTTGACATTAGATGATTAAGATTTTTAGATTAAAAAATTATTTATCAGTAACGCTGTAAGCTCCGGTTTTTCTTCATGTATAAAGTGACCGGAATTTTCTATTTCTTCTATGCTAAAATCTTCAAGATAAACAGAAAAGAAAAAACTAAGCATTTTTGCACCTTCCTGACTTCCAATTCCAAAGGCAGGGATTTGGACTTTTTTGTATTGTTTGATATCCTGAATGTCTTCAGTAAAGGCTTGGTACCAGCCATTAGAACTTCTTATTGCATCTTTATTGTTATAGGCCTCAGCATAGACTTTTCTGTCAAACTCATTAATTGCTTCGGGGTCAATCAAAAGGTGGTTAAAGATATAATTTTGCAATATGTCATAACGTCCTTCCAGTAATTCTTCGGGTAGTTGTTTTACTTGGTTAAAAGCAAGCCACCAAGGAAATACAGGATTTCCAATAGGCATCATTGGCAGTTTGTATATGTTTTCGTCGGGGTGCGGAGTATCTAAAATGATAAGTTTATCTGTATTTTCAGGAAAGTTAGCAGCATAACTAAAAGCAACTGCAGCTCCAATATCATGACCTGCAATATTTATTTTTTTGTATCCCAAATGTGCAATTAACAATTGAATATCCTGGGCCATATTTTTTTTAGTGTAGCCGTCTAAAGGTTTTTCCGACGAACCCATTCCTCGTAAATCAACAACAATAAGTCTGTGCTTTTCTGCTAAAATGGGCATAATTTTACGATAACTCCACCAGGTTTGCGGCCATCCCGGAATTAAGACCAATGGACTGCCTTGTCCTCCCGTTACATAGTGCAAATTGACTCCATTTACTGTAGTATAGTTATTTTTAAAACCGGGTAACTGCTGTATTAAAGATTCGTCGTTGTAAAGATTCATTTTTGCTTTTTTATTTATTCGTTATATCCGTAGAAATTATTTAAGTATAGATTCAATTACAGTTCTTATCTATTTAAACTAATACCTCCTTTGAAAGAAATCCAGGCAAACTTTTTGACCTCGTTAAATGTTATGTTTCCAGACTGTACGGAAATGACAGCTGTTTCAATTATTCCTCCAAATAAATTGTATATCCAGCCAATTGTTAATTCAGTATCAATTTGACCATTAGACTGCAGATTTTCTATAAGTCTGAACCACTCCAGCCTGACATTCTCATATTCAGATTCACTGTTATTTTTAATTTCAGAATAATCAGTATGCTGATACAATTTTTTTAAAAAGCAGTATTGATTTCCAACTTCAATTGCCGCATACAGCATATATTCAATTTGTGTAACAGGATCCACGCTCGATTTAAATGCACTTGTCATTTTTTCGTTGCACACAGCCAGCATATTCTCTTTGCAGTGCTCAATTAAGTTCATTCTATCCTTAAAGTAGCGATGTATTGTACGTCTTGTAACTCCTGCTGCGATCGCTATCTGTTCTATAGAGGCTGTTTCGTCTTTATTAAGAACTGATATTGCAGATTCAATTATTTTACCTTTTGTGTCTTTCATGGATACAAATATAAAAAAATGTCTCACTATTGAGACATTTTTAATTAAAATTATTTTATGACTGAGCTGTCTTCAGCCAATTACCTCTCTGCGATGCGAAAGACCCCAGTTCCACAATTCATACAATACTTTGTTCAGGGATCTTCCATGGTCTGTTATTTGATATTCGATTAATATTGGTGTTTTGTCATAAACGTGCCGGCTTATAAGTTTATCAGCCTGAAGATTTTTTAATTCTCTGGCAAGAGTTTTATCTGTAATCCCAATTACTTCTTTCTTTAGGTCGGTGAAACGCTTTGAACCGGAACAAAGAGCATAAAGAATAAGCAGTTTCCAGTTTCCGCTTACTGCTTCGAGTGCATCTTTTATAGAAAGCATAGCTTTTGAGCAGTCTTTTTCTTGTGGTATCATGCAATATTATTTTAGTTCACTTCCTTTTTGGAAAGTACTTTCCAAAAAGGAAGTGCTATCATTTGGAAAGTAAATATAAGTAATTTTGGAATGTAAAAAGGAAATATAAAAGTTTGACGAGGATTAAAAAATATAATTATGATTGAAATTTTTAAAACGGATATAACAGATAAAAAACTTGCGGATAAGCTGCGCGAGGCTTTAAAGAAAGAGTTTGCCGACTATACGATTAATTTCGACCTAGATGACCAGGATCGCATATTGAGGGTGGAAGCGGAGTTCATTAATAGTGAAAAGATTATCGAAACAGCATTATACTTAGGTTTTTCCTGCAAAATTATTCCTGATAGGCTGTGCCTGTTGAAAAAAAACTCTTCAAAAGAGATGCATGAACAGTGGGACAATTGTTTCCAGTCTAATAACACTGTATGGGGATTGGAACCAGCAAACTCTGCCATTCTGGCCAATGAATTGTTTAGTACAAGCAGTCTTAAAAATATACTTATTCCGGGATTTGGATATGGCAGAAATGCACAGCTTTTCACGAATAACGGTATTAATGTTACTGGGATTGAAATATCTGAAACGGCTATTCGTATTGCACAACAGAATTATAATGGAAAAGTAGAAATAATTCATGGATCTGTAACCGAAATGCCTTTTAATGATATTATTTATGACGGAATTTTTTGTCATGGACTTCTTTATCTCTTAAATGCAGCACAGCGGACTGATATGCTTAATGCTTGTTATAATCAGTTAAAGCCCGGCGGATACATGTATTTTTCAGTATTATCAAAAACAAGTTCTAATTATGGCCTTGGCAGGGAGATTGCCCCGGATACTTTTGAAAATGCTCAGGGAGTACAGATTTTCTTTTATGATTCCGATTCTATACAGAAAGAGTTTGGAGCGTATGGTCTTCAGGACACAATTGAAATTTCCGAACATGCGGGCACATCTAAAGATGTTTCTTTTGATTTTACTGCAATAGTATGCAGAAAACCGGTTAGTTAATAAATTTTAATTCAGTTTATTGGAGAAATGTCTTTTCCATTCATTGCAAGAGGACTGATCGTTGCGTTTCATAAATTAGGGCACGCAATACAAACCCTAAATATATAGTGTTTGAAATTCGAAATTTTTAAAAAATGCTAAGAGCCATGATTTTGCCGTAGTTTTTCGGTAAAAAATATCGACATCATTTTATTGATACAATATAATATTTTACACATGCTTATAAATTTAATAAAATCAGTAAGTATTATAATTGTGTTTTTATTTAAATTTAGTATTGTAAGAAAAATATTTAATATTTGTTTAAATTTTTAAACTCTAAGTTTAGCATTATCAGAAACTTAGAAAAAAGTTTCAAAAAAAAATAAAAAATAATCATGAAAAGGCTTGTGGATGCTGATAAACTGACTACTTTTGCACCCGCTTTGAGAGACAAGCGAAAGACAAAGAAA
>NZ_JBQEMU010000012.1:0-1737 GCF_052044235.1 Flavobacterium sp. 22659 | reverse complement strand
ATATAATATTAAAATATACGATGAAGAGTTTGATCCTGGCTCAGGATGAACGCTAGCGGCAGGCTTAACACATGCAAGTCGAGGGGTAGAAGTCTTCGGGCTTTGAGACCGGCGCACGGGTGCGTAACGCGTATGCAATCTGCCTTTCACAGAGGGATAGCCCAGAGAAATTTGGATTAATACCTCATAGTATTATAGAGTGGCATCATTTTATAATTAAAGTCACAACGGTGAAAGATGAGCATGCGTCCCATTAGCTAGTTGGTAAGGTAACGGCTTACCAAGGCCACGATGGGTAGGGGTCCTGAGAGGGAGATCCCCCACACTGGTACTGAGACACGGACCAGACTCCTACGGGAGGCAGCAGTGAGGAATATTGGTCAATGGACGCAAGTCTGAACCAGCCATGCCGCGTGCAGGATGACGGTCCTATGGATTGTAAACTGCTTTTGTACGAGAAGAAACACTCCTATGTATAGGAGCTTGACGGTATCGTAAGAATAAGGATCGGCTAACTCCGTGCCAGCAGCCGCGGTAATACGGAGGATCCAAGCGTTATCCGGAATCATTGGGTTTAAAGGGTCCGTAGGCGGTTTAGTAAGTCAGTGGTGAAAGCCCATCGCTCAACGGTGGAACGGCCATTGATACTGCTGAACTTGAATTACTGGGAAGTAACTAGAATATGTAGTGTAGCGGTGAAATGCTTAGATATTACATGGAATACCAATTGCGAAGGCAGGTTACTACCAGTTTATTGACGCTGATGGACGAAAGCGTGGGGAGCGAACAGGATTAGATACCCTGGTAGTCCACGCCGTAAACGATGGATACTAGCTGTTGGGCGCAAGTTCAGTGGCTAAGCGAAAGTGATAAGTATCCCACCTGGGGAGTACGAACGCAAGTTTGAAACTCAAAGGAATTGACGGGGGCCCGCACAAGCGGTGGAGCATGTGGTTTAATTCGATGATACGCGAGGAACCTTACCAAGGCTTAAATGCAGACTGACCGATTTGGAAACAGATCTTTCGCAAGACAGTTTACAAGGTGCTGCATGGTTGTCGTCAGCTCGTGCCGTGAGGTGTCAGGTTAAGTCCTATAACGAGCGCAACCCCTGTTGTTAGTTGCCAGCGAGTAGTGTCGGGAACTCTAACAAGACTGCCAGTGCAAACTGTGAGGAAGGTGGGGATGACGTCAAATCATCACGGCCCTTACGCCTTGGGCTACACACGTGCTACAATGGCCGGTACAGAGAGCAGCCACTGGGTGACCAGGAGCGAATCTATAAAGCCGGTCACAGTTCGGATCGGAGTCTGCAACTCGACTCCGTGAAGCTGGAATCGCTAGTAATCGGATATCAGCCATGATCCGGTGAATACGTTCCCGGGCCTTGTACACACCGCCCGTCAAGCCATGGAAGCTGGGGGTGCCTGAAGTCGGTGACCGCAAGGAGCTGCCTAGGGTAAAACTGGTAACTAGGGCTAAGTCGTAACAAGGTAGCCGTACCGGAAGGTGCGGCTGGAACACCTCCTTTCTAGAGCCTGAGTGTTAGCAGTAATGCACGCTTGGGAAAAAAGATGAAATTTAAAGGTTTTGAATTTTAGATTGTATTACTCTTGCTGTTAATTTAAAAAAATGATAAAAATTAAGTAAAACAGAGTCTCGTAGCTCAGCTGGTTAGAGTACTACACTGATAATGTAGGGGTCGGCAGTTCGAGTCTGCCCGGGACTACTTTTTAA